>JAAXHR010000175.1 GCA_012270805.1 Dehalococcoidia bacterium | reverse complement strand
ATGTTTCAACATTGGGAGCAGTCAATCCCTTGCAAGAAGGAGGAGTATCTGATGTTATCCGATTTGGAAGTTGGACAGTTTTGGACATTCGGGTTCACCGTCTTGAGAGGATGTCTGAGTGGAGAAGAGGTAGACCGTCTACAGGAGGCACACAGCCGCGTCATTGCAGACGCACCGGTCTACAACTATTTCGCGGAAAATGGGACACGAATGCTTGGTCCTTTCGTCCACGCGGACGATGCTTTCGCAGATTTGATTGAGCAGCCCGGTGTGATGGAAGCGATGCGCGATATTTGGGGAACGGAGTGCCTCTACATCGCCGGCAGCGATATGTGGACCAACCGAGACGATACCCCTTGGCACACCGACGGTCAGCCGGGACGACACATCCTCACGCTCAAGACCGCCATATACCTCGACGAGCAATCCAAAGACTTCGGATCGTTGAACCTGATTCCCGGCAGTCACCATCCCGAATACTCTGCGGCACTCTTCCGATCCTGCGGTTACTGGGATAGGGGGAGGCCCCGCCTACACCTCGATCCCCATGCAATTCCGGGAGTAGTTTCGGTGCAGACTCGTCCCGGAGACGTTGTGTTGTGGGACAATCGCTTGTGGCACTCCGCTTTTAAACGCAAGGATGGTCGTCCCCGACGGACAATGTTCATCGGTTATATGCCGGACCCCCAAGATGACCTGCTCGCGATCAAAGACCTTCGGACGACGGTTGAAGCCCATATCACTGAGCAGCAGCCATTCGTCTATAGCAAGGAAATGATGGAAAAGGGCAGCCCTAGGCGTGAGAAGATGGCGGAACGGTTGGAGGAATTAGGCGTGGAAAAGGTGAGAGAATTATAACTCCCCGCCAAGAAAACCTCGCGAGAACACCCAAGGAGAGAGGAAAACGATGACCAACAAATCTCATCCGCTGCGTGTCGGCGTTGTTGGCTGCGGTGGCTTTGGACGTAACGCTTATATAAACAATGTCGTCGAAAATCCTGACGCTAGCTTGGTCGCACTCTGCGACATCGATCTGGCACAGGCGGAAACGGCGGCACGTGAAGTTTTTGATGAGCAGAGCAGAGAGCCACGTTCGGCGCTTTACGCAGACTATAAAGCGATGATCGACCAAGAATCTCTCGATGTGGTCATGGTTGGCACGATGGCAGATGTCCGTCCGCGTGTGGCTATCTATGCGTTGAATGCCGGTGCGCACGTCCTCGCCGCCAAGCCGATGGCACCCTCCTTGTCAGAGGCAGAGGAGATGCTCCAGAAGGCAAAGGACGTGGACAGGATTCTGATGGTTGGCTATAATTTCCGATTCCGCGATGATGCGCAGATTGTGCACCGCTTCATCCGTGATGGCGGCATTGGAACACCCCGTTTTGCCCGTGCTTGGTCGTTTGCCGAAAGTGTACCGATCCGCGGATCGCACTACAAAGCGGGGTCAGGTGGAGGTTCACTCGCCAGAACGGGGATTCACCCAACGGATCTGGCAATCTGGTTCCTCGACAACCCACCCCTCATCTCCGTGCATGGGCAGGCACTGTCACGCTTTGCCGATCTTCCCGCGTTACCTCCCGAATTAGAACTCCTCCGAGGCGACTACGACGACCCAGATCTGGTCAGCGGTTATGTCCATTTCGCCGATGGAGTCACGCTGTCTGTCGAGAGTATGTGGATGGCACCGCCGCAGATAGCCGATCACGGCGTCGAGGTGTGGGGGACGCAAGGCTATGCTTCGGTGACACCGTTACGATTGCTGACTTGGCAGGATGGCGATTACGTTGATGTGACCGAGCAGGTTGCTCCGGGTGTTGCGGATTCCTTCCATGACCATTCGAGCAACCGGCTACGCCGCGAGGTCTTTCACTTCATCGACTGCGTTCTTGGCAGAGAGACACCCCTCATAACGCCGGAAGAGATGTGGACGGATCAAGCAATCGTCGATGGGATCTACGCAGGCGCGAAAGTTTAGAGAAACGCCTTCTCTCTCGCCTCCTCCGAAACATCCCACGCACGGTCATATTCGTAGTCGTCCCGACGTGCCAACAGTGCCCGTAAGTCGTGCCGCAGCTCTTCTACTGTAGGTCTCCCAACAAACCACCAACCGTTGTAAATTTTGTAAATCTCGCGATCACTGTCAAGGACGAAGGTATAAGGGATGGGGATCGGTGAATGGTTGGGATCCGTGTTGTCTACGATGTCCAATTCATTGATTAACGCCCGATCGAGATCAACCAAGAAGGACCACGTCGCACCGATGCGATCACGAAGCGCCCTCGTTGTTTCCTGATCATCGACTGAGACAGCGATTAGTTTGCAATAGTTGACCTCTAATTCGGGCTGCAAGTCCTTTGCATAATTCTCCAACTGGAGAACATCCTTCGGTCAGTACGCCCCGCGCCAGAAGACCAAGACTGTGGGCCATCCACGCATTAAATCCTCCAGCGTTCTGATCATGCCATCTTGGTCGGGACGTTCAAAGTTTGGGAATTTGTTACCGGATATCATCAAATCTTCGCGGATTTTCATCCTAACCTCCTATCCTACGAAAGCCGTGTATAGGATTCATCAGTTCAACCAACCAATGAACCCA
>JAAXHR010000014.1 GCA_012270805.1 Dehalococcoidia bacterium | reverse complement strand
CTACGCCTATTTGGCACTTTTGGGGATTGGCACGAAAATTGCTACAGTTATAGATGGTATAGACAAAAGTGTTTCTAAAGCGTCTTACGACGTTATGAGACAATACAGAGGCATTGCAGCCTCGCACCTTAATTTTTTATGCCAGACTCAAGGAGGAATTCACCAAGATGGCACTTGTACCCCTTGGCGATAGAATACTCGTCAAACGTTCGGACAACGATGAACAGACAACCAGCGGTGGGATTATCATCCCCGATACCGCTAAAGAAAAACCGCAAGAAGGCGAAGTCATTGCTGTTGGAGGCGGTAGGACTCTCGACAGTGGCGAACGGCAGCCCGTTGACGTCGCAGTCGGAGACCTTGTCCTCTTCGCCAAATACGGCGGAACCGAAGTCACATACGACAACATTGAATATCTCATCTTGCGCGAAGATGACATCTTAGCCAAAGTTAACTAGGAAAGGAGTTAAACACATGGCAGCAAAACAACTGGCGTTTGATGAAGAAGCACGAAGTGCTATTAAAAACGGCGTTGATCAACTCGCTGATGCTGTTAAAGTTACGTTAGGACCCAAAGGACGGAACGTCGTACTCGATAAGAAATTCGGCGCACCCACCATTACAAAAGATGGTGTCACCGTTGCCAAAGAGGTCGAACTGGAAGACCCTTATGAAAATATGGGCGCCCAGATGGTCAAAGAGGTTGCTTCAAAAACCAGCGATGTTGCTGGGGACGGCACCACAACCGCTACTATTCTCGCACAGTCCATCTATCGTGAAGGCTTGAAGAACGTCGCCGCAGGGCATAATCCCATGGCACTCAAGCGCGGTATTGAAAAAGCCGTCAACGCAGTCGTCGGATCAATCCAGGGCTTGAGCAAAGAGGTTTCCGAGAAAACCGAAATCGCACAGGTCGCCGCTATTTCCGCAAATAACGACAATGCTATTGGCGATCTCATCGCTGATGCTATGGAAAGAGTCGGAAAAGATGGCGTTATCACTGTCGAAGAAGCAAAAAGCCTCGAAACTACACTCGATGTCGTCGAAGGTATGCAATTCGACCGCGGCTATCTCTCACCCTACTTCGTTACGGATGCCGATCGCATGGAAGCCGTCTTAGAAGACGCCGCTATCCTCATCCACGAAAAGAAAATCAGCAGCCTCAAGGACCTCGTGCCAGTGCTCGAACGCACCGCGCAACAGGGCAGACCGCTGTTGGTAATCGCTGAAGATGTCGAAGGTGAAGCGCTCGCAACTGTCGTCGTCAACAAAATTCGTGGCACACTCCGTGTTTGTGCTGTTAAGGCACCCGGCTACGGCGATCGCCGCAAAGCCATGCTCGAAGACATCGCTGTCTTGACAAACGGACGCGTCATTTCTGAAGACCTCGGCATTAACCTCGAAAACATCACCGTGAACGACCTCGGTACTGCCAAACGCGTTGTTATCGACAAAGACAACACAACGGTCGTCGAGGGCGCAGGCACAACCGAAGCCATCCAAGGACGTATTGATCAGATCCGCAGAGAGGTTGAAGACACAACGTCCGACTACGACCGGGAGAAGTTGCAAGAACGCCTCGCAAAACTCACCGGTGGTGTTGCCGTTATTAACGTCGGCGCCGCAACTGAAGTTGAGATGAAAGAGAAGAAAGCCCGTGTTGAAGACGCTATGCACGCCACACGCGCCGCCGTTGAAGAAGGCGTTGTCGTTGGTGGAGGCGTCGCACTCGTCAGAGCACAAGCCGCGCTTGATTCCCTCGAACTCGACGATGCTACGGAAGACGTCGGAGTCTCTATTATCAAGAGGGCACTCGAAGATCCGCTCCGTCAGATCGCGAAGAATGCCGGACAAGAAGATTCCGTCATCATCGCTAAGGTCAAAGAGGAAGGCGGAAACATTGGCTACGATGCCCATCAGGAACGTTTCATCGACATGTTTGATGCCGGTATCCCCGATCCGACGAAGGTCGTACGGGTCGCATTACAGAACGCAGCCAGCATCGCAGCGNNTAATGATTACCACCGAGACCCTCATCGCGGAACTCCCCGAAGCTGAAGCACCGGCACCGCCGATGCCTCCGGAGGGTGGTATGTATTAAAGCATACAAAGGTGCGGTTCCAAACCGCACCTTTTTCTTTCGCCCCTGATAAGGGGGTGGTAGGCGAGGTTTCTAACCTCGCCCTTTTTTCTTACGAGCCGACCATTCAACCCAACCTACGAAACAACCGCTCGCACTCCTGAAGCACACGCGCCACTT
>JAAXHR010000038.1 GCA_012270805.1 Dehalococcoidia bacterium | reverse complement strand
GTGCGTTGTTTCCGTGCGCATCCGACACCGAGTGAGTTGGAAGCGTTCCGCTTGGCAGAACGGAGTCGAATTGGGTATCGACAACTCCTGATCGGGATGATCTTGGCGATTGTGTTTGGCATCCTTATAACGTTTTGGGCGTATCTGCACGTCCTCTACGATATGGGGGCAGGGAGCAAAGCACGCGGCTGGATCGTCTATATGGGATGGGAGACGTTTAACCGTCTACAGACATGGCTCGTCAGTCCACGGGAGACGGGCGTACCGGAACTCGGTGTTATCGGCAGCAGTTTTGTGTTTACGATATTCCTGATGATTATGAAGATCCGATTTCTATGGTGGCCCCTGCATCCGGGCGGTTATGTGTTAATCAGTGGCTCTGGAATGGGAAGATTGTGGTTTACAATCTTTCTGGGTTGGTTAGCGAAGGCGATCGTGTTAAAGATTGGCGGTGTGAAACTCTACCGACAGGCAGTGCCGTTCTTTTTGGGGCTAATCTTAGGGGATTACACGCTCGGATGTCTCTGGAGCCTCATCGGATTGGTGCTGGAGATACCGACCTATATTGTGTGGCATTGAGGCACATCATTCCTTGAAAACTTACCCAAAACAGAGTATAATAGACAGAAACTTCTGCTGAGGTGCTACGCAATTGAGCGACGTTCCGAAAACGCATCCCCGATACCTTTCATTGACATTACGAGATACCATCGTTGCAGGCGTGGAACAAGGGATTACCTCTATCCACGGCTTGATCGCGCATGGACGCGGCGAGGCTTTCGATTACCTCATCGGGGAGGCGACACAACCCTTCGCAACGGAGGCGATCCGCGCCGCCGCGGCGATGCTCCGTCTTGCTGAACACCCTATTATCTCGGTCAACGGAAATGTCGCAGCATTGGCACCCGAAGCACTCATCGAACTCGGACAAGTTCTGAACGCGCCGTTAGAGGTGAATATCTTTCACACGGAAACGGGACGTGAGCAGCGGATTCGGGAACACTTGCTAAAGCACAAGGCGAGGTTGCTAACCTCGCCAGCGAAAGAGGGAGTGGAAAACTCACCAGATGTGCTGATGCCGACCACTGAGGCGCAACTCTCCTATATCGACTCCAATCGGAAGTTCGTGCATCCAGACGGAATCTTTAAAGCGGATGTCGTCTTCGTGCCCCTTGAGGATGGCGACCGATGCGAAGCACTCCGAAAAATGGGCAAATCGGTCGTGACTGTCGATCTGAACCCGATGTCGCGCACGGCGAAGCAGGCGAGTATCACGATCGTGGACAACGTCGTACGAGCATTGCCCTTGTTGTGCGAGGAGATTCGGAACTTCAGCGATCCTGCAGAACAGGACACTCTGAAAACATACAGCAACGAAGCGGTGTTACAGAAAGCGTTACGGTACATCAGCGGGAGCGGGAATGGAGACTAACGGAAACAGAAAAACCAATCTCGTCAAACCGCATATCCTGCTGATTGGGCTGGTCCTCGTTGCCTTTAATAGCTACTGGTGCCTGATGGGGACAGAGGTGTGGCATTCTACGCAATTGACCATCGCTTCTCTGTTCTTCAACGCCGTTTTTACCCTCCTCATTTTCGTACTCGTCAACCTACTTTTCCAGCGATTCCTGCCGCGTCTGGCGATGTCGGAAGCCGACTTGCAAACCATCTACGTAATGGTCGTCATGCTGACGACTATCAGCGGACATACGATGATGGGCTACCTCATTCCCGTCCTCGCACACGCCTTTCAGTTCGCATCGCCAGAGAACGAATGGATTCCGCTTTTCGGGCATCACGTCCCGACGTGGATTGCCATCAAAAGTCCACGAATCTTGGACGGATTCTATGAAGGGGATTCTACGCTCTACACCTC
>JAAXHR010000149.1 GCA_012270805.1 Dehalococcoidia bacterium | reverse complement strand
CTACCTTTTTTATGAATTATTCAGGTCAAGGCTCTTGAATTGTTGTGTTGCAAAATACATGGTGTTGGTACCCAGATCGGCCATAGGCACGAAAGAAACGGATGTTGTGCCGTCAAGTGGAGACAGTTCCGATTTTCTGGGATTCACAATACAAACTTCACCGATTTCCACCATCGGCCAGTCGGGATCGATGGGAATATGCGGCTTGTAGTTGTCGATTACCGCGCGTGCGCCGTCGATCACACGCCGATACCCCTCGATCTCCGCCACAATCTCCCGCTGCACCTCTAGCGGCGGCAAGGGGATTTGCAGTTCGCAAAACCTCGTCTTTGAGATTTCCTTGAATGTGCCGCCACTCGACCAGGTCTCCATCGTCGGCACAAGTTTGATCATGGCAAGAGCGATGTATTCGGGTAACACTCTCGAATAGTCCCTAATGACGATATTCTTGAAACCCTGGTTGGTTGCCAACGGAATTCGATTAATGGCTATTCGGCCAATTGTAGCACGAGTAGATACAACAACGGAGTTTTCTGGAATCAGTCTTGCAGAAGATTTCGCAAGGCCGCTCTGACTAATCGTGCGTTGGGTAGATTTGATTTCCGAGACAAGGTCGGTTGGTGGCAAATCAACTAACGTAACCCAAGGTACATCTCCGTCCCAGTATTCCTCTACACTGGATTTTGGCGTACCTCCACTTTCAACGTGAAAGATGCTGGAATCTCCTATAGCGACCAGTGGAAATGAATGCTTGCTCCGTACAATCTCCCTATACCTCTCCCCACTGAGGTTATATTCCCCACCATCCGCAATTCTTGTTTTTTCGACGATCAGGGCCGCCCCCTGCTGAACGAGTTGCTCCAACATTGATGCATCGGGGGAGGGGAGGGGTCCGCCTTTATCCTGCCCATCTTGCGCATCCATGTTTCCCACATTTTCCACGTATTCCCTCACTGCCAGTTGCGTTTTTGGCAGGTCGTTCTGATCGATCGGTCTGCGTTGGGCGCTGAGGTCGAAGCCGTCGTTTTCAACTTTGAAAAAGGCGATGCGGTCGGTCCTTTTCGCCAGGGCCTTGTCGAGGATCAGGATGGATGTCTTGACGCCGGAGTAGGGGTTGAAGACACCCGCGGGGAGGGAAACGACGGCCACGAGGTATTCCTCGACCAGCATCTTGCGCAACTGTTTGTGGGCGTTCTGACTCTGAAAGATGATGCCCTCAGGGACGATGATCCCTGCGCGGCCGGATGGTGTGAGGTGTTCGGCCATGTAGTCCACGAACAACACTTCGCTACGTTTGGATTTTACCGAAAACCGGTTGTGGGGGCGGATGCCGCCTTTCGGCGACATGAACGGGGGATTGGCCAGAATCACGTCGGCGTACTCGTTCCAGCGTTCCTCGCTGGTGAGGGTGTCGTATTCGAAGATATGCGGCTCCTGGAAGCCGTGCAGGTACATGTTCACGAGCGACAGGCGGACCATATCGGGCGAGATGTCGTAGCCAGAGAAATTCCCGGTGAGTCTGCCTCGTTCATCTGGCGTGAGGCTACTGTTGCCATCGTCGTCAGTATTGTCTGCGAGAATGTGTTTGTAGGACGAAATCAAAAACCCGGCGGTGCCGCAGGCCGGGTCGAGGATGGTTTCGTTTTTCTTCGGGTCAACAACCGCGACGATGAAGTCGATGATGTGGCGGGGGGTCCGGAACTGCCCCGCGTCCCCCTGGGATCCGAGGACTGAAAGTAGATACTCGAAGGCGTCGCCGAGCCGCTCGCTGTGGTCGTAGGTGAACTCGTCGATGACCTTCAGGAAGGCACGGAGGGTCTCCGGGTCGCGGTAGGGGAGGTACGCATTGTTGAAGATGTCGCGGAATAGTTGCGGTATGCCGGTGTTCTCCTGCATCCGGTCGATTGCCTCGGCATAGAGATTCAGAATCTCGTGTCCGCCCAGGCCGGAACGCATGAGCTTCGGCCATCCGAAACGGGCGAACTCGCCGGTAAAGAATCTCCGTGTGCCCCCGAGTTCCTCGCTTGACGCGTCGATGTCGTCCATGAACTTGTAGATCAACGCGATGGTAATCTGCTCGACCTGGTTCTTGGGATCGGGCACCTTACCGACAAGAATATCGCGCGCGGTATCTATACGGCGTTTCGTCTCGGCGTCTAACATGGAGAAACCTCAGACTTACATGGATGGACAGGATGAGCAGGA
>JAAXHR010000185.1 GCA_012270805.1 Dehalococcoidia bacterium | reverse complement strand
TGGTCGAAGTCCGCGTACGTTGCGGCTGCTGCGTAGGCGACGACGCTTTGGTGGTGGGGACCGGCGAGGCGGTCGAGTTGGGCCTTGTCACGCAGGTCATAGGGGATGTGGGCCTGCCGCGCGCGGGTGAAAATTTCATCGATGACCGGGCCGTGCGCGCCCTTGGCGATGAGCAGGCGGCGCAGGGGACGCTCGGCGCGCAGGGCTTCGAGCACGGGGTGGCGGCCCCAAATTAGGTCGTCGGGTGTTTGTTTTTCGGACATGTGATGACTGAGTGCAGGTCTAACCAGACTAATTGTAGATGTTGAGACGTCTAATTGTAAGTTTAGGATTCGGCTAATTGAAAATTTAGAGCTAAAGGGAGGGTAGTCTTACTCCACTGCGTCTCAACGTAATTGATTAAAAATACTCGATGTGCAGGTTAGATGGTAGGGATGCTGGCAGCAGCGACGCGACGGTGCCCTCTGGCCGCGCGGAGAAAATTGGACAGAATCTCACATTTTTAGCATACTATGTCCACTAATTGTGGACATTGATGTATATTATTGCAGTACAAAATGCTTGAAACGACCCCATTGCGACTGCGATCGCTCGAGATGTCTTCGATTACCAGCAGTTGGTCGCCTCATGGAACTCTTGTGCCAAGCGGTTGACCAACTCGATGTTGGGCGCGCCCAAGACGATGTGGTCCGGTTTGTGCGCGACTCGCGAACCATCGATGTTTGGTCGCGGGATTTCTTCCGCGAGGTCGTCCAACGCATTGAAATATGCTAGAAGCCGTCTGAACATTCTGGGGGTTGGCCCTTGGGAGCAGACGATCCCCACTGGATTCCCGCTTTCGCGGGAAAGACGGGTGTGTAACGTCAGGTAGGGGGTTTGGCGAGACGCAGCACATCGTTCGCACAGCGGCGGACGGGCCGTTCGGGGAGTTGGTAGCCAGCGAGCGAACTCGGTTCATCGTACTCAGCGCGAGGCTTGGGACGCCGCGCACGAGATCGTCCAACCAGGGTAGCGAAATGTTCATCCACGGTAGGGATGGCCGTATTTCGGGAACGCAACTCTTACGGTAACGACCCGTTCCCGTCTAGGGGCTGACTATCGAAAAAAGTCATTCGCCTTCTTGGTTATCGAGTCTTCGCAACCGCTGCTCCGCCAAGGCGACGAGGCTAGCATTGCTGGTCTTGTGTGCTAAGTCGCGTGCTTTCTCGAAATCCTGCCGAGCTTCGTCTATTCGGCCCAGTTCGCTCTTTGTGTCCCCCCGGTTATAGTAGGCTTCGGCGAAGTCTGGTTTCAGTTGGATGGCTTGGTTGTAATCGGCGATGGCGTCTTCGCGGTGCCCCAATTTGGCCTTTACAGCGCCCCGGTTGTAGTAGGCTTTGGCGTAGTTTGGTTTCAGTTGGATGGCTTGGTTGTAATCGGCGATGGCGTCTTCGCGGTGCCCCAGTTTGTCATTCGCGTTCCCCCGGTTGTTGTAGGCTTCGGCGTAGTCTGGTTTCAGGCGGATCGCCTCATCGTATGCGGCAATCGCCTCTTCGGGTTTCCCCTGCTGGATAAGTAGATAACCGACGGAAAACCAAGCTCTGGCGGCGAGGTCGTTATCGCTTCCTTCCGAGATATGGATGATGGCGCGCCATTTTTCGATGGCTTTCTCTATTTCTCCTTGCAGTTGAAGCTGAACGGCGGTGGCCCTCGCTCTGTCTATCAGAGATGCTGCGGGATCCTTTTGGACGCTCTTCGCAGTCCTGTCGGCTTCGTCTGGGTTCTTACCGACAGTCTCGGCGGTCAGTTTTTTAAGTTCTGCCACGAGTGAGACAGACTCGCCGTATTTTGCTTCGATCTTCTCGACAAGGATCTGGGCTTTTTCAGCATGTTGCTTAGCCTCCATCACATGTTGACGGGCGTCGTCCTCGATTTTGTCGAATTTCGTAAAACCGATATAGCCGCCCACGACACCGCCTAGGACAACGACAACGCTGATAGCAACGAGCCAGCGTTCAATATACGCGGCCCGAGCATCTAGAATCTCTCTCTGGCGTTCGTTGAAGCGGCGCTCGAATTCGTTGAAACGGCGCTGAAGTTCGACTTTGACTGTATCAGGTATAGCCGGCGGGACAGTTGGTTCGCTGGACGTAGATGTGTCAGCGTCTGTCGATTCCTCGTCGGTCGCCGCCTCGTCCGCTGGTGCGCTTTCAGCGTCTGATGATAGTTTCGCTCTTCTGCGTGGACGTACGGCCCGAATCAGCTCCTTGATAAACCGGATCATCGCGTTTTCCCTCGGCGAGCTATTCAAAACGCTTGAAGTTGCGGATAATGAGTTTCGTCAATTTGGATACCACGTTGGTGTCCAGAAGATAGTCGTTCATCCGGCCTCCTGACCAACAAACGGCATCTTAGGCGGTGGATTCGATGAAAGATTCACGGGCTAATACCACCCCCAACCCAATTTCGGAATAAATTGTTCCAAAGCCTCCAAGCCTTGCTTACACTCCTCGGCGGTCTCGCCGGAAATCCCACACGTTACGAAAGGGGATTCGTCTCGCTCTGTTGAGAGTGATTCCTTAATCTCTTGAAGAATTCGAACCCTGCTCCCAGATCGGTATCCAAAAGCACCAGGAGGTGCCCAGTACCATTCTGACCATTGGCCTCTATAGTGGGCACAGCTCAGCGCTATCAGTATTTCGAGTTTATCGAAGACTAGGGTGTAGCGATTGTCGTCACGAATGATGCGTTCGGCAAATGGTTGTAATGTCTTGTGTATCCAGTCATTCAGTGGGACGTGTCTTTTGTCCATGTCTTCTAGGATCTGCATCTCTGCATATGAATAGCAGGAGGGCGGAAGCATCTGTACAGCGAGTAGATCCTCTTGATGTTCTCTGTGAAGTGTAGTGGTCAACATGCGTCTAAGGAATTGAAGTCGCTCAGCTTCTACCGCACCGAGACCCAGGGCATAGAGCAGAAGTGTTGCCGGATATCGTTGTAACTCAAGCCAAAGAGTCGAGCCGCTGCTCGATGGTGTCGAACCAATGCGTTCTAGCGCTTTCTGCCACACCGTATAGTGCTCCTCTTCTGCCCAATAACCCCCGATCAGTGCCATCGCTAGCAATGTCGAACAGGCCCCTTCGTATCCGCGTACACGCGCTGTCACCGACTCGGTGGTCCACTCTGGGCCATCTTTCGCCGAGAAAGCCTCACCAGAGATCACCTCGACAACCCGCTCAACTGTGTTGTCGATAAGGTCCGACAGTTGAATCCGATATTGAGGATCGGGAATATAGCGCTT
This sequence comes from Dehalococcoidia bacterium, assembly GCA_012270805.1. Lineage (GTDB taxonomy): Bacteria > Chloroflexota > Dehalococcoidia > Lucifugimonadales > Lucifugimonadaceae > Bin127. The sequence goes on along the minus strand of JAAXHR010000185.1, from coordinate 1,394 downwards.
CAGGCTGGCTACGGCGGCTTCGGTTGAAAGCGGGTGAGGTCTCGAAAACTCCTCAAGAGACTCGACCTGTTGCTGGACAGTCTGGAAGAACACATCAGCGTCTTTGATGTGAATCTCCTGAGCTCTCCGATGATGAATAAGCTGTTGGGCTTTGTCTCCTAGTTCACCTCGCACCGCCCAGTATGTTGTGAACCGGTGAGATTTCGCACGAAAAAGTGCCGAACGCAGCGCGCCATCCCACTCTGCTGACCAGCCGCATACGATTAGGCCGAATTCATCGAAGATGCGATCTAGAAGCTGATCGAATTCGGGCGGATATTGATCGAGTTCATCAGGAGTATTCTTAATGCGGGTGTCGAGGTAATCACCATGTACCTTAAAGACACAGCATTGTGTGTGAATCAACGGGAGGGCACCCTGAACCTGATCGGGGGAACTCAGAACCGTCGGTTCAACTCCCTCCTCACGGAGAGCGGTTTCCACGAGACGGTCAAAATTCGTGGTGATAATGACTTTTATGAATCCTTGCACAGCCAGTGCCGCGATGGCGCGATGTGCCGCCGTAGGTTCTTTCTCTCCCTCCTCTCGCTCTTGGTCGTTCGGTTCAAAATATGCGCGAAGTAACTGCTGTCGCTCGGCCTGCGTCTTGGCTAGTTCATCGAGAAGGGTAGAATAGTCTGCGTCGCGTTCAAACTTCTCCCGATACCAATGTTCTGGGTCGGGATCACTCGTCTCCCCCTTGATCTTTGCTAGCTTGCGGATCAGATCGAGCGTTATCTCCCAACCTGTGGGGATTTTTGCTGCTCGGGATACGCCCGAGCCGACAAGGACAGCGTAAACGCCGCGATTAGCCTGAATCGAGAATGCTAGCGAATGGATTGGATCAATCATGGTCATACAGATATTTCCGCGTTTCAAGCTGCATAGAGCAGCGTCCTAGTCTCGTCAACGCGTTGCCGGAAGAAGGGATTCTTGATGGCTGAATCGACGACGAGATCTACCGAGTGTCCAAAGAGCAGTTCCAAAGACTCCAGTAGCCCGAAGTAGGCGTTGGCGTATTCTCCCGAAGGCAGCGTTTGGAATTCAACCAAGAAGTCCAAGTCGCTTTCGCCTCCATGGTGGTTGCCGGTGGCAGCCGAGCCAAACAGGTCAAGCCGCAGAACGCGGTAACGGATGCAGAGTCGCTGTAACTCGCCGACCCGTTCCTCGACAATGGGTATCATCGAATGCTCTCCTGTTGAAGTTGCGTTACTCAGTAGCCTCAATTCTGCCGCCGAGGCTGTAAGCGACGCGATAGCCGATGAGTACCCCATAGGTAACGGCGTTGGGCCGACGCTCTCGCAGCCGGCTTGAGGCAACAACGTCTTCTTCGTCTATCTCGTAATCGCCGCTTT
>JAAXHR010000439.1 GCA_012270805.1 Dehalococcoidia bacterium | reverse complement strand
GTAGTGATTCATTGCGAAGGTAGTCCGCGTGTCGTTCACGGCGTAGCCCATTTGATTCCGAGCGTAGCCGAAGGATCTTATCGTCAGGCACTGCAGGCCGAGCCTCAGATTCTTCACTCCGCTTCGCTTCGTTCAGAATGACATGGTTGTCATTCTGAACGAAGCGAAGCGGAGTGAAGAATCTGAGGCTCGGCCTGCAGTGCCTGACGATAAGATCCTTCGGCTACGCTCGGAATGACAAATGGGCTACGCCGTGAACGACACGCGGACTACCTTCGCAATGAATCACTACATCGTCAGCGCAACACGATTCGCTGTCGTCCCGCCTTCGCGCCCTTGCCACTCGGCGAACTCGAACGCCTCGTTGATCTGCTCCAGTGGATACTTGTGTGAAATCACGTCCGCAATAGGGATATCGTCCTGCACACGCACCAGGAACTGCAACGCCGCCTCAATGATCCACGGATCGTAATGCGTCGTACCCAGCCACTGTGTCTGTGCGCCGATGACTTTTGCCGCCGGTATCGTGATCGTGCCCTCGCCGATATTGCCGATGTCGATGTACTTGCCGTTCGTGCGCACCATGTCCAATCCTTCCAACGCCGCGGCGGCAATCCCAACGACCTCGACCACTACGTCAGCACCGATCCCATCGGTGAGCTCCATCACGCGCTCGACACGTGCCTCCGGAGTCGGATATTCAACCAGCGAAATCGTATCGGTAGCACCGCACTTCATCGCCAGATCCAGGCGCGGCTGCTGACCATCAATGACGATCACCTTCGACGCGCCTTTGTCCGCCGCCACCGCCGTCGCGTAGATACCAAGACCACCAGCGCCTTGGATCACGACACGGTCGCCAAAATCCATCTTCGCTCGCTCTAGACCGAATAGCACCTGCGATAGGGCACAGTTGACGGGCGGAACAGCGTCACTCGGTAACTCGTCCGGAACTTTGAACGCGTAGTGCCCTGGCGGGAGATAGTAGTAGTCCGCATAACCACCATCGCAAAACGGATACGAATCCAGATCCTTACGCCTCGAACGATGCGGACATGCATGAAACTCGCCCCGGATGCACCAGTAACAACGGTTGCACGGATTAAAGAACGGAAACGCGACTCGGTCGCCCTCTTTGAGCGGCCGCCGCATCGAGTCCGTCTCTATACCCTTGCCGAGAGAGTGAACCACGCCCGTGAACTCGTGACCGACAATGCGGTTCGAATGCGTCGACATGTCGCCACGCCAGATGTGCAGATCTGAACCACAGATCACTGCGTGCGTGTTCTTGATCAGCAACGCGCCCGGCTCAACTTCTGGCGTCGGCAGTTCGTCAATCTCGAACGGCACTCCCGGAACATCGAATATCGTCACTTTCCCGACAGGCATCATTTACCTCTTTCGCTAAATAGTGAGTGCCACGCGGCTGGCGGCTGTACCGCCCTCGCGTCCGTGCCACTCAGCAAACTCGAACGCTTCGTTGATCTGCTCAAGCGGGAACTTGTGCGAAACAACGTCCGCCACCGGGATGCGGTCCTGAACCCGCACTAGAAACTGCAACGCCTCTTCGATGATCCATGGGTCGTAGTGCACCGTCCCGAACCACTGCGTCTGGTTGCTGATCACCTTCACGGTTGGAAACTCGATGCTACCTCCACCGATGTTCCCAATATCGATGAACTTCCCATTGACGCGCACCATGTCCAACCCTTCCAACGTCGCCGCAGCGATACCAACCACCTCCACCACGACATCAGCACCGACGCCGTGCGTCAACTCCTTGACCCTTTCCACTCTCGACTCCGGTGTCGGATAGTCCGCGAGCGAGACAGTATCCGTCGCACCACATCGTATCGCTAAGTCCAAACGCGGTTGCTGACCATCGATGACGATTACCTTCGCCGCGCCTTTCTCCGCCGCAATCGCCGTCGCATAAATCCCAAGTCCGCCCGCACCTTGGATAACCACCGTGTCCCCGAAATCCATCTTCGCCCGTTCCAAGCCGAACAAAACCTGCGACAACGCGCAGTTCACTGACGGAACCGCGTCCGTCGGCAACTCCTCAGGAACCTTGAATACATAGTGACCCGGCGGCAGATAGTAATAATCCGCCATACCCGCGTCGCAATACGGATGCTCCTCAAGGGTGTACCACCGACCACGATGACGGCAGGCATGACGTTCGCCACGAGTGCACCAGTAGCAGCGGTTGCACGGATTGAAGAACGGAAACGCTACCCGATCTCCCTCTTTCAACGGTCGTCGCAACGAATCTGTATCGACACCTCTGCCCAAGGAATGCACGACACCGGTGAACTCGTGACCCGTCAGTCTGCGCACGGGCGGTATCGGAACATCTCCGTCGCCACGCCAACCATGCAGGTCAGAGCCGCAGATGACTGCGTGGGTGTTCTTGACCAACAACCCGCCGGATTCAAGTTCAGGCGTCGGCAACTCCACGATATCGAAAGCTACTCCCGAAGTCGTGAAAACGACGACTCTGCCAGTGGGCATAACTCACCCCACTCTCGTATCAAATTCGGATTGACACCCAGACGCTCACATCGTCAACGCCACGCGGTTCGCTGGCGATCCGCCTTCGCGTCCGTGCCACTCGGCAAACTCGAACGCATCATTGATCTCCTCAAGCGGATACTTATGCGAAATCACGTTCGCGATCGGCATCCGATCTTTCGATCGAACCAAGAACTGCAATGCCGCTTCAACGATCCACGGGTTGTAGTGCGTAGTCCCCAGCCACTGCGTCTGGTTGTTGATGATCATCCGCGCCGGAAACTCGATGCTCCCACCGCTGATATTCCCGATATCGACATATTTGCCGTTGAACCGCACCATGTCCAGACCCTCAAGCGTCGCCGCCGCAACGCCAACAACCTCCACGACCACGTCAGCACCCACGCCGTGCGTCAACTCCCGGACCCGCTCTACACGCGACTCTGGTGTCGGATAATCCGCCATCGACACCGTATCCGTCGCACCGCACTTCATCGCCAGATCCAATCGCGGCTGCTGGCCATCGATGACGATCACCTTCGACGCACCCTTCTCTGAAGCAACCGCCGTCGCGAATATCCCCAGTCCACCAGCACCTTGGATCACCACCGTGTCCCCGAAATCCATCTTCGCTCGTTCCAAACCGAACATAACCTGCGACAGCGCACAGTTCACTGGCGGAACCGCATCCGTAGGCAACTCGTCCGGCACCTTGTACACGTAATGTCCCTGCGGCAGATAGTAGTAGTCCGCCATACCGCCATCGCAGTACGGATATGCATCCAAACCTTGATGGTTGCTCCGGCCACGGTGAGGACACGAGTGGTGTTCGCCTCTGATGCACCAGTAGCAACGGTTGCACGGGTTGAAGAAAGGAAACGCCACTCGGTCGCCCTCTTTCAGCGGTCGCCGAACCGAATCACTGTCGACACCCCCGCCAATGGAATGCACAACTCCCGTGAACTCATGCCCCGGTACCCGACGTATCGCACGTTGCGGACCATCGCCATCGCCTCGCCAGCCGTGCAGGTCCGAACCGCAGATCACTGCGTGAGTGTTCTTGATCAGAATCCCACCTGGTTCGACCTCTGGAGTCGGTAGTTCTTCGATTTCATACGGCACTCCCGATGCAGTAAAAACGGCGACTTTTCCGGTTGGCATGACGTACCTCTCAGTGATGCTCGCGACGACGCGTCACTGCGTCCCGCATGTTGCACGCGAATATAACCCATCACGTCGGTTTTTGGATGTCGTGTGTGTATACTTTCGACTCGTCTAACAGAGGTGCGGTACAAGTGATATGACTACTGATCGCGGGCGCACTAAACGAAAGGTATATCCGATTGCTCGAACGATTCCACGTCCCACATGACATTGCCGTACATGTTGAAATCGACGACATGCGCGCAACTGTCGAAGACATCTTCCGAAAGATGGGAATGCCGGAGGATGACGCCGTCCAATCCGCCGACGTCCTCGTATACGCCGATGCCCGAGGCATCGAATCGCATGGTGTATCTAACATGCTCCGCTCATACGTCGCGTCGTTCGGCGAAGGTGGCATAAACCCAACTCCCGAGCCGAAAATCATCCGCGAACTACCCGCCGCCGCAACTCTCGACTGCGACGGCGGTCACGGCTTAGCGGTCGGTCCGATGGCCATGCGCATGGCGATGGACAGGGCAGAGATCTACGGCATCGGCACTATTACCGCCATTAACGGTCGCCACTTCGGAGCCTGCGCCTACCACGCCGCAATGGCTCTCGAGCGCGACATGATTGGCATCGCAATGACCACCGGCGGCGTCAACGTCGCTCCCGTTCACGGCGCTGAACGCTTGGTAGGCTTGAACCCTCTCGGTATCGCCGCACCAACAAGAGACGAACCGCCGTTCATCTTCGACGCCTCCATGAGCAGCGTCGCCGGAAACAAGATCGTCCTCGCCAAACGCATCGGCGTTCCAGTGCTGCCAGGTTGGGTCGCTGAAGCCGACGGAACGCCCGTAATGGAGGAGAGTGAAGTCCCTGAAGACTTCATGATGCTCCCAGCCGGCGGCACCCGCGAACTCGGGGCTCACAAAGGCTACTCCATGGCCGTCATGATCGAGATCCTATCCGGCATCCTCGGAGGCAATGGTGGCGGACCCAACCGCAGACGCGGCGCGTCACACCACTTCATCGCATACAACCTCGAAGCCTTCACCGATATCGAAGACTTCAAGACCGACATGGACGAATACATGCGGGCGCTCAAAGACAGCAAACCCGCACCAGGACAAGACCGCGTCGTTTACGCCGGACTACCAGAACACGAAGAAGAGATCGAAAGACGCGAACACGGCATCCCGTACCATCCCGAAGTCATCGACTGGTTCCGCCACATCACCGCCGAACTCGAAATCCCATGGAGGCTCACATAGATTTCTCCCCTTTTGCGCAGCCTTATGATTTTCCCTCTCTTTGGGAGAGATTAAGAGGGGGTTTGCGCAACGAGAAGCATGGTTTCATGCGTTCAAACGTCAACATCTCCTCTCCCGCCGTAGGAGAGGGTTAGGGTGAGGGGGCATACCAACCAAACGCCCATCCGTACAATCCTTACGAGAATCTATAAAATCCTAGTTCAAAACACAGGCCATCAATCAACAAGGAACCAAAAATGGGCATCAACAAATGCATCGACCTTTTGAAGCAGGGACAACCCTTCTACGCAACCCACACCCCTGAACTCTCCTACGACGCTGGAGTTGAGATGGCCCAAACATGGGCCGACATGATCCTCATCGACTTCGAGCACCGCCACTTCGACGTCGGCGGCCTAGGCGATTTCATGCGAGGCCTCAAGGCCGGCGGCCCAACACCGAGCGGGCACCTCACACCCACCGTAGTCACCACCCTCCCACACAACGCCATTTCCGTAGAAGAAGTTCGATACAACGCGTGGCAGATGCGACACGCACTCACCACCGGCGTTCACGGCCTTCTGCACACTCACGCCCGCGATCCTGAAGCCGTCAAGTGGTTCGTCGCTGCATGTAGATATCCCTTCCAGACGCTCGCACGCGACATCATCCCTGAGGGACTCCGCGGCGGAGGTGGGCAGGGCGTACCGGCTGAAATCTGGGGCTTGTCACCACGAGACTACGTCGAAATCGCGGATCCGTGGCCTCTCAACCCCAAGGGCGAACTGCTCTTAGGCCTCAAGATCGAAGACCGCCACAGCTTGCCCAACGCTGACGAGATAGCCAGCGTCCCCGGCATCGGCTTCGCAGAGT
>JAAXHR010000018.1 GCA_012270805.1 Dehalococcoidia bacterium | reverse complement strand
ATGGAACCCTCTTTCTGTGCTTTTGCATATCAAAGCAATAGAGGGGCGGTAGCGGAGCGACCAGTTGTAGGATGTCGGTAACGCAAATTATTCTGGTCTGCCAGGTTGCTTCACTACTGCATTGAGCCGGAGTTCATTCAGCCCCTCCTTTTCAATTGACATTCTTTTCTCTGCCCATCGGGTTAGAGCATCTGTTCATTCAACTTGACTCCGAAACCCGGTTTATTGCTTACTGACAACTTTCCTGACTCGATCCACGGGTTGCCGATCCAGAGATTGTCGATTGCGGCGTTTCTATGCCCTAACACCAGCTCAGCCAGGTTGTCGCAAGCGTCGTTCGCCGCGATCAGATGGAGCCCCCAGACTTCGCCGCCGCGGTGTGGGACGACCGGTATCTCGTGTCGTCTCGCCAGTTCGCAGATTTTCATCCCGGCAGTGATGCCGCCGCACCAGGTGATGTCTGGCTGCCAAATATCGTAAGCGGCATGCTCCGCGATCTCTTTGAAACCTGCGACGCCGAACTCGTGCTCGCCACCAGCCAAGTTGATAGGAGATACCTTCGGGCGTAGGTAGCTGAGATTAACAAGGTCGTCAGGGGTCAGTACGTCTTCGAACCAGTAGATGTTGAAATCGGCAAGATCGGTTGCCATTCTCACGGCTACTTCGGCATCCCATGACATGTAGACATCGAACATTATCTTGGCGTCAGGCCCCATTACAAGCCTGGCGTTCTGGGCAGATTCCACGGCATCGTCAGTCGTACCAGCCCAACGATGGGTCAATTTCTGGCCGGCAACTCCGAGTTCCGCGTACCATTCCGAATCTGGACCAGTCGCGTAGACGTCGATCTGCTCTTTCTTAACGCCTCCAATAAGATCGGCGACTGGACGGCGTTCTGCTTTGCCAAGCGCGTCCCAAAGTGCCAAATCGACCCCACTGAGTGCCATCATGGCAATGCCTTTGCGTCCGTAAGGTATCGACTCGTAGTAGAGATGGTCCCAAATTTTCGCAATATCATCCGGCGAATCCAGTCGTTTCCCTACCAGCAGCTCGTTGAAATGCCCGTTGACGATTGGCAACGATGCGAGGCCCCCACCTCCGTAGCCGTATCCCGCAACACCAGTGTCGGTTCTTATCTCTACCACGATTTGCCACAAGTGCGTTCGCCAAGAAGAAATGACGTTCCCATAGTTTGGATAAACGGCCTTTACAGATCTGATCCGCACGTGTATGCCCTCTAAATGTTCAGAGTTTCCTGTTTCACTGCTAGAGTCGTGGCGTTCATTTTCGGCACCGCAGATCCGTACACGCCATCGTAACCTGGCTCTACCTCGACTTCGTCACGCCTCGCATTGACAATCGCACCTGCCACGTCCGGTCGATGAATAACGGATACGATGTCAGCCGTGTCTGCACATAGGAGCACATTGATCTCGCTGCCTAACGCATTTGTTAGTGCTGTATAGGCTTGGCTGACGCGTTTGGTGGTCTTTCCAACTCCTAACGTATACGACAAAAGCTCGATAAGCGGTATCAGATGGCGGTAGGGCGCGTATCGACCAGTTGCATCATGCCATAATCCATCACCGTCTTTGACGGCTTGGGTCATGTGCCCGTCCGATAGCGAGAGTGCACGATTCAGAACCCCAAGCGTCATCCCTCGCCCGCACTCCGGGCAAACGCCGCTCAACTCCTTTGACTCATCCGGGTGCAATCGAACCTCGCATTTTCGGTGCCCGTCAAAGTGATACTTCCCATGTTCGGGATGAAATTCGTAGGTTTCAACAACGTTGCGTTCCCGGAGTGCTTGAACAACACTGTTGTAGCTCATCTCGTCTGATTCCAACACCGTAGCTTCTCTTCCCATAGAGGCTACGGAGTGCGCGTCGGAGAATGACACTATCGAGCGAGCTCTTGAATCGCAGACCGACCAATGCATCGACGGATCGCTTGAAAGCCCTGTCTCTACCGCGAGTACCTCGTCAGTCACATCGCCAAAGCACTCGTGTAACGAGTCAAATCCTGACTTGGAACCGAAAACCCCGTACCAAGGTGTGAAGACATGCGCAGGTATGACTTCGCATCTGTTATCAGCCTCGCGGATCAGTGAAAATAACTCACGCGCCGAAATGCTGAAGGTAGGACGCCCATCCGCTTCGAGATTCTGCAGTTTGGAAAACTTCGCGCACATACGATCTACCGCGTCAAAATTTGGCGCTGAGATCAACAAGTGCACTCGCCTCACGCGGCTTCCTCGTCTCCAGATGCAAGAGACCTCGCTGACAAGCATGAAATCTTTGCCGTGTGCGGAGAAGATTCCCGACCCCGGCTCAGTTTCGATCAATTCGTTTTGCATCTCGGCTCGCCAGGTCGGATGAGTGAAATCCGGTGCTGCGAGCAAGTCGATGCCAACGCGTTTACTTGCGTCGGCTAAACTGTGCAGATCCAACTTGGGACTGGTGGCCAGCGAGTAACGGGAATGCAGATGTAGATCGCAGATGATGTGCATTTGCGCCGCCTACGAACGGTTTTCATTGGAACCCGACATAGAATCATAGTATTGGAATCACGGGGAGTGGCGCAGTGGAAGCGCGCCTGCTTTGGGAGCAGGAGGTCGCGGGTTCGACCCCCGCCTCCCCGACCACGACGGCTACAGCACCAAAACTCAGCGGTGTACAAGCATCTCGCCGCCGTCGACCACGATCACCTGTCCCCGTATCATCTCGGCATCTGGCGAACACAACATCGCCACTACTTTGGCAACTTCTTCAGCCGTTACGGCGCGGCCAGCCGGAGTGTCCCGTGATGCGATATCTCGAATGCTGAGCTCATCAGGAAACGCATCCAGAGCGTCAGTCTGCACGAAGCCAGCGGATACGGCATTTACTGAGATGCCTTTGGGGGCGAGGTCAATAGCCATGTAACGCGTTACGGCTTCCAGTGCTGCTTTGGAAACTCCAACTGCAAAGTAGCTAGGCAGAACGCGGCCGGAACCCGGCGACGATAAGTTGATCACACGCGCGTCGCCATCCATCAATTTAAGGGCTTTGGAAGTGAGCAGCCATGGTCCCTTGACGTTGATGTCCTGTGTCCAGTCCCAATGTTTTTCTTCCAGTTCGAGCGAACTTCGCATCACTCCCGAGGCGGCATTATTGACTAGTATGTCGATCCTCCCGAACTTTTCACTGATTGCCGTTACCAGCTCTTGTATCGCTTCGGGATTCGCGACGTTTGCCCGATGCCGTAGCGTCTGCACACCTAACGACTGAAGTTCGTGCTCGGTTGCTCTAGCCGATGTATGACTTCGCAAGTAGTTGAAGCAGATGTCCGCACCGCGGTTAGCAAGCTCCAAACAGATCGCCCGTCCGATACCGCGCGAGCCTCCAGTAATCAAGGCGACCTTGCCGGACAGTGGTTTGTCTAGAGAGTTCATTGACTTGCAGTGCCCCCAAGACGATCAAATAGGGTGGGAAATTCTGCCTTTGCCGCGCCCAGATCGTCATAACGGATACGCTCTTAGATGGCGAGACCACCGTCTACTCGGATCACATCGCCCGTGATATAGCGCGCCTCTTCTTTGGTCAGGAATGCCACCATCGGCACGATTTCTTCAACGTACCCGAATCGTCCCATCGGGATCACATCCAACAGGAATTGACGAGCACGGTTCGAAATCACCTCGCTGGTGGCCGTCGCGACATAACCCGGAGCGACTACATTGACCGTGATGTTGCGCTTGGCGAGTTCTTTGGCTACAGAGTAGGTGAAACCGTGGATCGCGGCCTTCGAAGCGGAGTAGTTGGATTGACCGAGGTTGCCACGAATGCCGACAATCGAGGAGATGTTGATGATGCGCCCCCAACGCCTTTTAACCATGCCAGGAACGACCATACGAGTGCAGTGGATGGTTCCCCATAGGTTGGTGTTGATAGTATGCTCCAGCTGCTCATCCTTCATTCGCATCAGGAGATTATCGGAGATGACACCTGCGTTGTTGATCAGGATTTCGACCGGTCCGTGCGCTTCGACGGCACCAGCCACTATCTGTTCGCAGCCCTCTTTGCTCGCCACACTACCGCCGACCGCGGTCGCGGTTCCGCCCGTGCTACGTATCTCCTCTACAACCTCCAACGCCTCAGCTTCGTGAGAGTTGTAGTTGACGGCGACTGAGTGTCCCATAGATGCCAGCTTGGTCGCGATCCCGCGCCCGATACCTCTAGAGGCACCAGTGACAAGAGCTGATCGTGGTTGGTCAGTAAGGTCCAACATGAAATCTGGCAAGAACTTCGCTGATTTGTGTCAAGAGACTTGGGCGTGGAACTCGGCCAGCTCCTTCTGCTGTGCTGCCACGAAGTCATTGTCGAATACGTGCTTGGCCGTCTTGATTGCGGTTGCGATACCTGTCGAACCGGCGGCGCCGTGCCCTACAACCGCGAGCCCGTTGACGCCTAACAGCGGGCCACCGCCATACGTGGCGAGTTGATTAGTCATTGAGTAAACCTCGTCTGCCAGCGCGTCATCGCCATTGTCTCTTACGAAATCGGATACCGCTTTCCCCAAACCTTCCGTCAACTTCAAAACGACATTGCCGACAAAACCGTCGCAGAGAACCACGTCAGCTTTGTCATAAGGCAGATCGTACGGCTCAATCATGCCTACGTAATTGAGGTTCGAGCGCGTCAACATTTCGGCGGTTTCTTTGACTAGCGAATTACCCTTGGTCTCCTCCGAACCGACGTTTAAAAGTGCGATCCGCGGGTTTTCTTGACCGTAGACTATCCGAGACATGACGCTTCCGAGAGTGCCGAAATCAGCTAGCTGTTGCGGACGTACATCGATATTCGCACCGAGGTCGATGATCGCGGTGTTCGGCGAAAAACCGATTATTGCGCCGCCAAGGCAGCCTCGCGTGATGCCTTCCATCGTGCCGTACGTCACGGTTGCTGCGGCTATCGATGCCCCCGTGGAACCCATGCTCACAAAGGCGTGGGCTTTTCCCATCTTCACCAATCCTGAGCACACGAAGATCGACGCTCTTGGCTTGGATCGGAAAACCATCGCTGGATTGTCAGTCTCTTCGACGACGCCATCCGAAGGGATTACTTGCAGCAACGGGTGGTTCGTAGCACTGTACTCGGCCAAAACATTAGATACGGTGTCAGGATCACCAACCAGAGCTATCGCGACGTCACCTTTGGATGCTGCATCCAGAGCGGCTGGAACCGTTACCGACGGGCCGTGGTCTCCTCCCATGGCATCAAGGGCCACAACCATGCTGGGTCTTCCGCTCATCGACATGTTTTGCATCAAAAATCGCCGCGCGAAACCGAGTCGCAACGCTCACATTAGTATACCCGCGTCGGTTGAATCATCGATTGAGCATCGACTAGCCCAGCGGGACAGTCGCAGATCCAGTCAATGCTTTTTCGCCGCTAGGACGGGTTACAGCGACATCACATTCTATGAATTGACGACCGCCAACTTCCCGAATGCGTTTAACCGATCCGTGAACTATTACATCTTCTCCAGGCACGACTGGTGACGTGAAACGCGTTTTGACAGTGCCGCCATCATGCCACGCGGTTGGGTAGTTGATCGACATCATCTCCCATACGAGAGCGAGGCTCAACATACCGTGAGCGATCCGTTGTCCGAAGCGAGTGGTGCTCGCAAATTCCTCGTCGAGATGTATTGGGTTGTGATCGCCGGAGGCATGGGCGTACGCAGTAACCCGATCTTGGGTTACCGTGCGTCGGAATCCCTTCAGTTCCTCGCCTATCGCTTGAGGTGAGTTCATGTCATCGATCTTTCTGAGAGCGTGAGGTCATGGCATCATGATGATCGTCGAACTAGATTCCACAACCCTGCGACCTGCTTCGTCGACAAACGTGGTTTCGAAAATCGCCCAGATGCTTCCTCGACGATTCGAGCAACTCTTGAGCGTGGAATTCGCGATAATCATTTCTCCCGGTGTTGCCTGCCGGTGCACAGTCATCTGCTGGCCGGCATGAACCGTCTCGATGCGATTCTCGACGATGCCGATTTCCTCAATCAGCTTGCTTAACACGTACGCGTCAAGTTGAAGGGGATGAGTGTTCCCTGCGAAGTTGTGGGGGTTGTCGCTATCCCCGGTTGCAGCGATGTAGGCATCAGCATCGGGTTGCGAGATTTCAATCACGTACGGGCCAAAGGCTTGTCCTGACTGTAGTTCGTCTAGATCCATCGGAGTTGTCTCAATGCTTGCGCGGCTGCCTCGTTGCATGTCAATGGCTTCGTTAACCAGGACATTGGCAAGTTCGAACGCGGTCGGGTTTGAGAAATCGAGGTCGGAGATCGCCAGCACACGGTGCAGCAGTCCAGTGGAAGCTAAGACTTCTGACGTTTCGCCAGCTGCTGGGACGTTGACGCCGAGTGCTACAGCCATCGCCGACGCTGCATTGATGCCGGACTCATCCAGCTGTACTCCCGTAAGCGTTTGATCGCGGTAGCGCAACAACAGGGCATCTTCGGTTTGCTCGAGCTTTACCCGAAGATGCGAGCGGGGCGTGCTAAGCAACTCGTAAGCCGCTTCTAACGCTGAAGCTCTTTGTGCCTTGTCCATAACTGGATCGCCGCTGGAGTCCCGATGGCGACGTGTCTACGGTTCATCGGATTATGGCGAAATCAGTTCCAATTCCACCAACCGATTCCAGACCATTTCGGCGCTAGCTCCGGGAGTATCCTTATCGGATCTGAACACGATCTCTGGGTCAATGGGTGGTTCATACGGATCCGAAACGCCGGTGAAGTTCTCAATGCGACCCTCAAGCGCCATTTTGTAGAGGCCCTTGACGTCGCGTTCGATTAGAGTATCCAATTCGCAAGAGGCGAACACCTCGACGAAGTTCTCGTGTTTTTCGCGGATCTCGTCGCGGATCGCTTTGTATGGCGAAATTGCAGCAACGATGCAGATTACGCCGTTTCGCGCCAGGAGTTCGCTGACGAACCCGATGCGTCGGACGTTGGTGTCGCGGTCTTCTTTTGAGAAGCCCAGACCAACGCTGAGATTGGTTCGAACAACGTCACCATCCAAGATTTCGACCTTGGCGCCTGCTTTTTGCAGTCGTTCCAAGATCATGTTGCCGATGGTGGTTTTACCGGCACCAGACAGGCCAGTGAACCACAGCGTAAAACCCTTATGTTGCATGTATCACCCTTGCGATTTTGCTAAGCCAACTTACCGATTCTAATTTCCGCCGATGCCGATAGCTTCGTCACTCATCTGTGTGAGTACGGCATCGAGCGATTGTGAGGTGTTCGGCCCATTGATCTTCCGAACTATTTCGCCACGAGGATTAACGAAGAATTTCTCAGGTATCCCTTTGACACCAAATTCGACCGCGATGCTGCCATCTTCGTCGATCCCATTCGGATAGACGATATTGTGGCGGTTGACGAAATCGACGACATCCTCTTCGTTATCCCAAATCGATACCCCGACGAATTCGACGCCCAGTTCGGACCAACGCTCGTATGCTTCGGCGAGAACTGATGCCTCGGCGCGGCAGGGCGGGCACCACGATGACCAAAAGTCAATCATCACGATCGAACCTCGCAGATCGCTCAGGCGCAACTCCCGGCCGTCGAGCGTCGTGATCTGAAAATCGCTGTAGACGTCGCTAGTCACATCGACCTCGCCCAGCGTGTCGTTTACGCCGGGTTGACCAGATCCACCTCCCGATTGGAGCATGCCGATGATCAAAACGACGACGAAGATCAATAAGGGCGCGCCGACCGTCAGAATTGGGATTTTGCGGCTCGACATAGCTAATTCAGTTGATTGGCTTCAGTATTGATGATTTCTCTCATCAATCGATTACGGCGAGTGGAGTATTCGTCGTCATCGATCTTGCCCAACTCGTGCTTCTCGTCTAACTCAGCGATCGCAACAACCGTTACGGATCGAGCATCGGATTTTCCACTCGACCGCATCTTGACAGCCGCTAAGGCGACTTGATGTCGACGAGATGCAAAAACGACGTACGCGACGATCGCGATCATGGCCAAAGCGACGCTCACGATTATCGCGATGCGGAACTGAACGCTTTCAAAGAACTCCAAAACTTGGCTTTGCAAGTCTGGTTCGGGTAGACCAGAGATTACTACGCCAAGTTCGGTGCTTCGTTCGTAGTTTGAACCCTCATACTTGACGTAGCGTTCATCCCCGATCGTGACGGTCTCGACCTGTTGCAAACCTAGACCGGATACCATCCCGTCGTCTTCAGGGATCAAGATCGAGACGCTTTCAGCACCAAACGGGAGTCTAAACGGGTAGATAAACTCTCCGCCGTCGAACGACGCGGTGTAACTGATCACCATGTTGTACTCGCCTGGCGGCACGGGGTTCGAGATGGCGAATCCGGTGTTGATTTCCATGACGTTGCCGCTCGGAAGGTCAGACTCGACGGTCAACTCCTGATACCCCTCCGGAAGATTGAAACGGAGCAGTTTGAATCCGGTTAGAGCGGGATCGGTAAGATCTGCGAGATACACAGTATCTCCAGAGTTGACTAGGTTGACAGCCGCGAGAACGCCCAGAACACCGGCAGAGCCGTCGATCACCGGGATAACCATCGAGTAGGTAGTTACAGAAATCTCATCGAGTGACGTAGTGCTGTCGTAGACCGTCAGCGTGATCTCTTCGTGCGCGTCTTCAGGAAGGACATCCACGTAGGGGGTGTAGACGCCATCGTCAACCACTACCCGGTAGAAGCGCGGTTCGGTGACTTCAGCTACTTTGAGTGCGAAAGTCCCGTCGAGCTCTGTAACGGTTTCCACGCGTTCGACGATCGCTTCTTCCGCTTCGTCGACTACCAGAACAAAAACGGTCACATCAGCGGGCGATTTCCCACCTTCTGTGCCATTGACGACTTGTCCTGTAATCGTGATAGCCTCTTCCGGCGATTGAGTGAGAGCAAATCGCGCTGATTGGTGCAGTACCAATACCGCGGCGATAACCAACAACACGAACACCGACAATCTCGTCGTCGGCAAGCGGTAAACGATGTTACCCATTGATGTCGCCGCTTTCCGCCTCATCTGCACTTCGCCGTCGCCGAATACGTTGGACCTCAAGCTCAATGGCAAGTTCGGCTTCAACCACTCGAGTCCGATACTCCGCTCTCTGACGCATCAACCTAGCCGCTTCCGACTTTAGTTCTTCCAACTGCTCCTCATACTCGTTGGATGTGATGTTCCCTGATTCGTATTCGTTGCGCAGAGTCACAGGCTCGCGGTAGAGGAGATGTCGTAGTGTATCGGCTGACGCAACACGATCGACGTCATCAGTATCACCGGATGCGTCGCTTCTCCGCTTCACGAACGGGAACACAAGCACGGCCACGATGACCGCCGCCATGAGAATCCCTACAATCGCTGCCACTGTTTCACGCCCTTATGTTTCCATCGTGGCTGGGGCAGCCTCAGCGACTCGCGGATCGATTGAGCGCCGCCGCTGCGCAGATCGTTCGAGCGCCGGGTGGGGCCACAAAGCTATGGCGGTCCCCAACAAGAAGATCGGTCCTGCGATCCACAGCCACATCGCCAATGGGTTAATGCTTACCGCCAATGAAACTCGATCGCCTTTTTCGTCCTGTAGAAAGTCTCGAGGAATAACGTACAAGTCTTCGACTGGGTTCGTTTTTATTCCCGATCGCACCGAAACCATGTTGAAGTTGCGGAAGAATTCATGACTCGGCTCCAATTGTCCCACGAGCCGGTCGCCTGGTCTCGGCTGTGTCGCCAACGTGAAACCAGCTTTCCCAACTGAGTCTGCGACATCGAATTCGTTGCTATATTGCGATTGATCGATTTCATAGACTTCGATCCGCGCCCACTGCGCGAATCGATCAGGGCGGTCGTGTGATCTTCGATCGACATACTCGATTCGGTAGTCATCCAATACGAGACTCTCGCCGACCGTGATCGCGGCGTCATAACGTTGATCGAAGAATTGCGTTCCGATTACGCCGATAGCGACTGACAAAACAGCGATATGTACGATGTAACCGCCATGGCGAGGGCGATTGCCACTGATAAGTCGCCAGAACGCGACAACATGCGGTTCTTGCAGATTTCGAACCCGAGCCCGAACACCCATCCACCACTCTTCGAAAACCGCAAACGCGGCGAAAGCGACCGCGGCGAAGGCGATAACAGCCCAAAATTCGGTAATCGCAAGAGCAACGAGTCCGATCACGGTCAAAGACGCGGCTGCGGCTGGCACGAGCAACCAACGTCGGAGGGAACGTGTTGTTGTTCGTCGCCATGGCAGTAGCGGCCCGATGCCCATCACTATTACCAGCAACAACAAGACTGGCCCGTTAACCCGGTTGAAGTACGGTGCCGCGACGCTGACGTCGACATCACGAGCCAAGTTGGAAAACACCGGATATATAACGCCCCATAGCGTTATCGACGTCACGACAAGTAAGAGGAAGTTGTTAACCAAAAACGACGCTTCCCGTGACATGAAAGATTCGATCGCACGCTCACTCCTGAGACGCGGGTATCGCCAGATAAATATGACAAACGCAAACGCGAGACTCAGTGCCATGAACGACAAGAACAGAATGCCCAGGGATGATTCCGCGAATGAGTGAACTGAGACGACGCTGCCGCCACGATTGATCGACATACCGAGTTGGGCGAGGATGAACGCGATATTGATGAGAACGATGTTCCACATTCGGAACATTCCGCGTCGTCTCTGAACCATGATCGAATGGATGAACGCGGTAAGTACTAACCAAGGCATTAACGCCACGTTTTCGATCGGATCCCAGCTCCAGTATCCTCCCCAACCTAGGATCGTGTAAGCCCACCAAGCACCTAGCAACATCCCAATCCCCAGTATTCCCCACATAACGATCGCAAACACCCGCGCAATATCCACCCAATCATCGCCGTACACGCCCGAGATGAGCGCGCCAGACGCGAATGCGAAGGGTATGGTGATGCCTACCAAACCGGCCATTATCAACGGCGGATGACTATACATCCCGGGATGCAGCAATAACGGATTGATACCGCGCCCATCGAGCGGCACTATGGACTGAGTTTCGAACGGGTTGGCGAGCGTAGCCATGGTCAAGAAGAAAAAGGCGAGAACAACCGCAAGGATCGCGATGGTGTAAGGCATCGCGGCGGCGAAACGCGGCGGCGAAAATCGGATGCTAATCGACGACATCAAAGCTAAAGCGAGCGTGATGTAAAGCAACGAACCTTCGTTGGCAGCGTAGAACGCGACAAGGGTGTAGCCGCGTCCCATGACAATATTCGAGTTGTTCGCGACGTACTTGATGCTGAAATCGTTGGTGAGGAAAGCTACTATCAACGCCACGGACGCGACGAGCGCGGTCAATGATGCCATGTACACTGCGCGTCTTCCACTCACGACCATTTCTGGAATCCCAGCGCGCGCGCCTAAGATACATGTCACTGCCGCGTATGCAGAGACTGCTACGCCAAGCCAGATTGCAATTGTGCCGATCTGATCCACTACCGGTTGTCTCGGATCTCAGATTGTGCTTGCGACTCCAGGCGAGTCTCGCCGATCGCAGAAGCGATCTCGCGATCAGCACGTTCTAGATACTCGTCCATTTCGCAGTCTGTTTGCGATGCGTTCAACTTGACCTCGTCGAATGTCGAGACTTCGGGTCTACCTACGTCGGAACGATTTCTCCGTCGCATGTTGAGAAACGCATTTCCGACTAACAGCGCGCCACCAAGAAAAATGACCGCCGGCATGACCCAAGCTATCAAGTTGAAGCCGTCTGCTTCGGGTGAAGCGAGCACGATCTCGCCGTAACGCTCAACGAAATAGTCGCGGATCTGCTGGTTGCTGTCTCCCTCTTCTATCTTCCGTCTGATCGCCGCCTTCATATCTTCCGACAGTTGGGCTTGCGACTGATCGAGTGTTTGCCCGTCACAAACCGGGCACATCAATTGTTGCGACAACTGGTGAATCCTTTGATCCGCGGTTAGATCATCTTCGCGGACACAACCAGTTGCGAAGAACACTGCAATCAATGAAACCAAAATCAGAGGCATCGAAGCGAGATTTCCGACACGCCATGACTCGCGATAGTTCGCCGTGAACCCGTTGCCTGCGAAATAGGAGCGGATCGTCCTGACTTGTGGCGCCTGATCCGTGTGAAATCTACGCCACAGAATTAGAAGCAACGGCTCGCGGTTATTTGCCGATGCCGGTGTTTTGATCGTAGACGTAAGCCACGATCTCCCGAATATCTTCCTCTGCGAGGAGATTTCTAAATCTCGGCATCACAACGATGCCGTTCGAGACCAAGTTGACCATCGCTTCTTGGTCATACGTTTCGCGTTTTTCGATCAGATCTGCAGGCCCGACGTACGGTGAATCGTTGGTTTGAGCCCAAAAACTGTCCGTAGCCGTGATATGTTGCGCCGCTGGGCCGTCACCGGTGCCGGATGTGCCGTGACAAGTCGCGCAGTTGATGCGGTAAAGTTCGCGTGCGCGTGCGGCATCGTATGGACGTTCTGCTCGCTCAGGTACCGTCAGGACCTGCTCGGTGCCGATCTGTTGGAAGGGCACTGCGTCTGCTGCGGGAGCCAACCGCGGAGGTTCTTGCATCCGTGTCGATTGAGAGTAGTGCATCTCTGAGAAAATCTCGATCGGATACGTGTTCGATTCCTGAACCGCGCAGCCGATCGCGCTGACTGCGCACACAGCAACTGCCAACAAGGGCAGTATCGTTCGGGACGCGAATCTCGAAGAGATATGATCGATCAAGGGTTTCACGCCTGTTTGATCTCCATCGCACCGGCACTGTTCAACGCGTCGATTGCAGTGTCAGTCATATCATCGTCGGTCGTGATGACAACGCCGATAAGTCCTTCTGTGATTCGATTGTCGTAGACGCCCGGATTGACGTTCGGCAATCGAGATTCGATTACGATGCCGACAACTGTCGAGATGACCGCCGAGAGCATCGACATCTCGTAGAGGATGACGAGCATCGCGAACAGCGACAGGATCGGCTTACCACCGGTTACAAGCGGGTAGGCGATCTGCGTTGCAGCGGTGAGAAACAGCGCCAAGGTGAAGCCGATGATCGCGCCGAATGCGGGGAACCGGAACAGTCGGTGTTGTGGGACGTGCTCGCCGAAGGCACCTTCGGGATAGGGCGTCCCAGTTAACACGTCGAATGTTCCTAGCGCGAAGCCTGCGTTTTTCAGCGCATCCATGGCGTCCGCCGCTTGGTTGGGATCGTTGTATAGACCAAGTACGCTCTTGCTCATTTCGGTAGCTTCCTCAATCCTCTCGTTTAATCAGCCTCGCGGACAATCGCCGGCACCCTGACGCGGCCGATCTTGATCGAGTCTCCAAATGTCTGACTCTCTTTTTGTTCGAACAATGGCACTAGTGGGAAGAAGCGGGAGAACAGCAACATCAGGAACGTCACCCACGCCAACGACCAGAACAGGATGAACCACTCCAGGCCAGAGGGTCGGTAGGCTTCCCACGTGTAAACGAATGGTGTCTTGCGCGCCAACCCTGGCACGATGATCATGAATCTCTCCAACCACATCCCGATGTTCACGAACAGGGATGACCAGAACATCAACGCGATGTTGTTCCTTACGCTCTTTTGTAGCCACATCCCAACAGGGATGATGTAGCCCGTGAACAAGAATGTAACGAATAGCAAATTCCATGGCCATTGGAAGATCTGCATGTCGCGCAACTCCAGTTCTGGAGCGTCCAACCCGTACACTGCGAACAGTAGCTCAAGGAACGTAAACGCGAGCCAACCAGTGGCTACGACTATCAACAGCCGCGCCAGTGCGTCGAAATGCTCGGGCCGAATGAAGTCTTCCCACTTCCACAGCCACCTCATCAACGCCATCATTGTGACCACGGCCGACACACCAGAGTGAACCGCGCCGATAACGAAGTATGGAGCAAAGATCGTCGAGTGCCAGCCTTCAACGGCTGGTGTAACAGCAAAGTCCCACGACACGATCGAGTGCACCGAAACGAAGATGGGAAGCATCAAGGCGGATAAAAGGATCCCGCCGACAGTTTGTAACTTCCATTGCCGCGGGTTACCGCGCCAGCCGAGTGAAAGGATGGTGTAAAGCGCGTTCTGCCATCCTGTGGTGCGGTCTCTAAGGTTGCCCAAGTCGGGAAGGAGTGCGATGTACAGGAACAGTGTCGAACCGGTCAGGTACGTGCTGATCGCCACTGGGTCCCAGATGAGCGGCGAGCGGACGTTAGGCATGATGCCGCGCGCAAAGTCGTACGGCAGGATGAAGTAAATGATGCGCCAAGGACGTCCCGCGTGCATCAATGGGAACAGCAAAGCAGTCAACAGCGAGAAGACGGTTAGAAGTTCAGCAGCTCGGGTGACGGGACGCCGCCACTCTGCTTGCGACAATCGCAGAATCGCCGAGATCATAATGCCGGCGTGGCTGATACCGACCCAGAACACGAACGTTGTGATGAACAGACCCCAGTAAACCGGTCGAGAAAGACCAGTTACTCCGAGGCCCTTGTTGACCATGATGCCGATAAGGAAGAACCCTATCGCGACGATAATGCCAAGGACTATTACGGTCGGTGCCCACCACTTAGGCGTGTCCAGCTGGCCGTTCAACAAGACACGGTTGGTGTGGATCTGGTCGATTGTTCTGCGTTGTTGCATAGTGGCTTAGCGCGTTTGCAGTCTGCCGACCTTAGTCGGGTTTGCCGATCAATGAAACCTTCGTTTTCATGTATTCCACTGGGCGGTAGAGAAGATTGAACTGTTGCACATCCCAGATGCTAAGGATCGGCAGTACGCGTGTGGCGGCAAGGATCAAGAGGATGCTTCCTGCCAACGCGCCGACCATGATAAAGATGTCCATGACGTCGGGATAGACCGCTGACGGATATTCGGTCAAGAACCGCTCATGAATGCGATCTTCAGGCACTGCCCACGCGGCAACGTAGAGTCGCACGCGGTCCAGGAAAACGCCCAGCAAGATCAATCCAGCTCCGATGGCGGTTCCGTTGTAGCTTCGACGCACACGGTTCCAAATCAACCACCACCAAGGCGTGAACCAGATGAAGATCATCGCCAGTACGAACACCCACAAGTACGGACCACGGATCAAGTAATCGATCCACATCTGGTCTGAACCGCTTCGTCCGTACCAGAACACGATGAAAGCGGATATGAAGAAGTAGCCCCACAGCAGCGTGAATGCAAACATCAAACGCCCGATCGACCAGAACTGATCTAAGTGCAGGTATTTGTCGAGTCCGAGATACTTCCTAGCTGCCCAAAGTCCGATGACCGTGACCGCCAATCCGGCCTGAATCGACGAGATCGCATGGTACATCGGGAAGATGGCGTCTCGCCAACCTGGCACCAAGCTCATGGCGAAGTCGGTGCTGATGATGAAGTGGATGAACACGAATGTGAAGAAGTAGAGCGTGCCCATCATGCCGATACGCATTCGCATCGTTCGCCATTGCACCGTGGAGCCGATCCAACCACGCGCCAACCATGCGCCAAACTGCTGTTTCCATCCGCTTGAGTGATCGCGCATCGCGGCGAAATCCGGGATCGCATAGGAGTAGATCAATCCAAGGGCGGTGATGATCAGCGTAATCATCGCGACAAGCGCCCACAAATGGGGCGAGATGTCGGGGCCTTCGAACCAAATAGAACGTCGCCGCGCGCCATCCACTACTAGCATCGGCAGGTTGAGAATGAGAGGGATCATCCAGATCGTGCATATGATCGACACAAGAGAACATAAAGCGGCGAATCGTGCAACAGGGCGTACCCAGTTCGCTTTCGCCAATGTTGGTGCAATCGCCACCAATGGGGCACCGCCGAATACGCTGAACAGGAAAGCAACCATCGCCGCGATGTAACCCCACTCATCTTGGTCGCGCCATTCAGTCAGTACCTTGATGAAGCCAACTCCGATCCCGACGAGGGTCAAGGCACCGAGGATCCACATCCAGTTTCGAACACCAGTCGCGTTTGCTTCGGTCGTGGCGATCAACTCCGACGTTGTTACGTCGGGTTCAACCCGTGCCGGAAGCTCGTGATGGACTTCCTCATGCCCCTCGGCATGTACGCCGGCACGAGCACCTGAATGTACTGCTTCGCTAGCCATGCGATGAGCCTGCTGACCTGTCAGTATCAATCTTCGCCAGATAGACGACGTTCGGATCCGTTTCCAAATGTGGAAGGAGAGTGTAGTGACGATCGTCCTTCTTCATCTTGGATACTTTGCTGTCTTCGTCGTTGAAGTTGCCAAATACAAGAGCATCAGTCGGACAAGCCTGCGTGCAAGCCGTCTGAATCTCGCCGTCAATCACGTCGCGGTTCTCGCGTTCGGCGTTCCTGACGCCTCGTCGGATGCGCTGAATGCAGAATGAGCACTTCTCCATGATTCCCCGGCTTCGGACTGTGACGTCGGGGTTCAAATGGTTGCGGAAGGCCTCGGGCCAAACCGGTTCCCAGTAGTTGAAGAAACGCACGATGTAGGGGCAACCGTTCGCGCAGTACCTAGTACCTACGCAACGGTTGTAGACCTGAACGTTCAAGCCTTCGTTGTTGTGATAAGTCGCAAAGACCGGGCACACTGGTTCGCACGGCGCGTTTTCGCAGTGTTGGCACATGATCGGGATGAACCGTGCCTTGATGTCCGGAAATTCGCCTTCCCAGTAGCGCTCCACGCGGATCCATGACATGGCCCTCGCTCGCTCGAACCGGTCCTGAAGGTTCAATGGAACATTGTTCTCGGCTTGACAGGCCAAGACACACGCCTGACAACCAGTGCATTTGTCGACATCTACGACCATGCCCCAGCTGTATTGTCGTTTTTCCCGTTGCAATGTCATGTGGTTAATTCACGTTCATAGTATGCGTTTGAGCGGCAACCAAAGATCAGTGGCCGCCTTCTGACGCTTCGTCACCCTCTTCGCCGTTGTCCGGCAACAGGAATTCTTGTTGGTAAGCGTGATGGTTGGCGATCTCAGCGTCGTGTGCGCTCTCGCCTGGAGCGACCACAAGTACTGGCACCCCAGGTTCAACCGGGAACGCTGTAACCTCACCTTCAAACTTGGCTAGTTCGCGTTTACGACCTGATCGCGCCACTCGGACACGCGTCGCTGCCCAGGCTAGAGAACCACTTGCGGGTTCTACATGGGGGGCGAGTATCTTGAGCACGTTTGAGCCTAGCCCCTCGTCATATCTGCCACCGTTTTCGTGCCCGAGCCCGATCGGGACGCCGATTACTCCGGGACGGCCGCCAGGAGTCGGATAAGCAAGTGCTTCGATCTCGCCGTATTCCGATTTGATGAAGAGCACGTCGCCTTCGCGGATGCCGAGATGCTCGGCTTCTTGGTCGTTCATTTCAGCCCAAGTCGTCCAAGCTGCACTGCTCATCGGATCCGGGTTCTGGATCGCAAACGGGGTTGCGGAAAGTCGGCCTTCATAGAGGCTGTTCGACAGGAATGGCACCAGATGGAAGTCGTCCCCTTCACCCAAGCCCGAAGTTTCGGAGTAGTGGACGGCGCTTTCAAGATCGAAAACGTTTGGTGGTGCGTGATCCGATGGAGTTTCGGGTGCCGCTTCCGTGTCCCACCAACCGCCGCGTTGAAGGACACCTTGCTTGAAGAGCCGTTTGTTCGGCGCGGAAACAGAGCCGCGGTCCAGTTCGTAAAGCTGATCGATCGAGATATTGACCAGCTCTTCCATATCGTCAGCGCCGAGATCGCCGCCAGTCATCCGCAAAAGCTCGTCTCCGAAACCGCGCGCGTCGGCGATCAACCCGCCTCCGCTGAACAGTTCCGTCTGCCCGATGACCGGTTGCTGGATCGTTACGACCTCATAGCCGGGTGCGGGATCGGGAATAGTGGTCCCCCAGGTTTCCAAGAAGGTTTTCTCGGGTAGGATCAGATCACAATTTGCAAGGGTGTCGTTCATGACGCTGCCAAAGCCGATGACCGTTGGAACGCCGTCCATCGCGCCCACAACGTCGACGGAGTTGGGCATTCCGTGAACGATGTCGGCACCGCGGATGATCACGGTCTGAACGTTGCCAGCGCGCCATTGGGCGAGTTC
>JAAXHR010000036.1:9719-16847 GCA_012270805.1 Dehalococcoidia bacterium | reverse complement strand
TGTCGCTGGCTGTGCAGATCCATGCGGAGCCGAAGAAGCTGTTTGACGTTCCACCCGCAGCGTTTCGTCCGGCCCCTAAAGTGCATTCGACAGTGATCAAGTTGGTGCCTCGTGCGGAACCGCTCGTAGCGTCTGGTGAAGTTGACGATCTCTTCAAGGTTGCTCGTTCGGCATTCCTGGGTCGTCGCAAGCAGCTGCACAACTCGTTGGCGAACGGATTGGGAATGACGACCGATGAAGTGAAAGAGATGACGGCGGCCGTCGGCATCGACAGCGAACGACGTCCGGCGACGTTGAGTATCGATGAGTGGATCGCGTTGATGCATCATTGGCGAGATTTCGCTCGGAGCGCCACAACGGTAATCAATTCACGGTTGCGCTAGTGATCGTCGAACACGCGTACGCGAAGCTGAATCTGACGCTTGAGGTGATCCGTAAGCGCGCCGACGGTTATCACGATCTGGCGACGATACTACAGACGGTTGATCTGCATGACACGCTGGAATTTCGCGACAACGACGGGATCGAATTCGAGTGTTCTGACGCGTCGTTAGCCTATAACGACAATCTCGTGGTTCGTTCCGCCGAGTTGCTTCGTAAGGCTGCTGATACCGATCGCGGCGTAAGTATCAGATTGCACAAACGAATCCCGGTGGCGGCCGGGTTAGGTGGCGGTTCGGCAGATGCGGCGGCGGCTTTGCGCGGCTTGAACCGGTTGTGGGAGTTGGGCATGTCCGAAGATGATCTGGTCGATTTCGCGACAGAAATTGGATCTGACATCCCGTTTCTCGTATGTGGGGGGACAGCGTTGGCAAGCGGACGTGGAGAGAGGCTGGAGCCGTTGCCGGCTCCCGAGCACGAGTGGTTCGTGATCGTTGCTCCGGGTGTCGGTGATGATGATCCAAGTGAGAGTAAAACGGCGCGGATGTTTGGGATGCTGCCTTCTACGAATCACACGACCGGCAGCTTGACACGCAAATTGGCAGCTCGCATGCTCGAGAAAGGCGATTGCCATCCGGCGTTCATGTTCAATGTGTTTCAGCAGGTTGCGCCGCACGCGTTTCCGGGTTGGCAGCAGGTTCACGAGGGCTTCGCAGGCCTGGGCGCCTCCGACATTGTTTTGACTGGCGCAGGCCCATCGATGTTCGCGGTCGCCCCGAGCAAAGAGGTCGCGACGGCCTGGGCGTTGCTGTCCAAAGCACGTATGGGATGTGACGCGTTTGCAGTTAGTTTGTCACCCCGCATCGAGATTGATTCGGAGCAATGACGCCTGTATTGGACATATTGGCAGGAATGCTGTGCGGCACGTTAATGGGACTGATCGCCTCGGCTCATGCGGCGGTCATGTTGACGGCGCGTCCGCCACGAATGATTCAAAAGCGGATCGAGGAAGGCGGATCGTCGAATCTGGTGACGGTAATCGTGTTTGGGTTGGTAGTCGTTTGGACGATGTTGGGTGTGCTTGCCGCGCTCGCGGCGGACGCGGTGTTGCCGGACGTTGCGGCAATGAGATTGGTGCCAAGTTCTGCGTATCTAGTCGCTGTCGTTTTGGTGTTGATGATTATGGGAACCCCGGGGATGCTATTTCTGCGGGATCGATGGATACACGGAATGTTCAATCTGCTGATTGCGCTCGGGATCTACGGATTCCTGATTCCCAACGCAGTGATTGCGTTGCAGAATCGGGCGTGACGAATCATCGCATAACCCTGTCATTCCGAGCGAAGCTGAGGAATCTCCCGCGACAGCGCACCGCCATACGCCACAGGATCGCCAACTCCCCGTGTTGTAATCGCTGTAACCTGAGTTTTGCAGAGGTCTCGAAAACCACAGGAGCCATCGAGTATGAACGCGAGGAACAGATTTGAAGGCAAGGTCGCTCTGCTGACTGGTTCGGCATCGTCTTTGAGGGGATCGCGCATGGGATTCGGTGGATGCACGGCATGGAAGATGCTCGAAGAGGGCGCAAAGGTCGTCATCACCGATGTACAAGACGACAAAGGCAATGCCTCAGCGGAGCAGATGCGTTCGGAGGGACACGATGCGATCTACACGCGTCTGGATGTCCTTGACGAATCAAACTGGGCGGATGTCGTTGATCGGACGTTAGCCGCATTCGGGCGGCTGGACATCTTAGTGAACCTTGCAGGCGCGCAAGATCGCGGAACACTCTACGATGTGGATGTTGAGGAGTGGCGCAGGGTGATGGAGATCAGCACTACGGGAATACTCCTTGGCACGCGCGCCGTGATCCCCGCGATGACTGAATCTGGCGGTGGCTCGATAGTCAACATGTCGTCGATGGCAGGCAAGTTTGCCGGCGAGTATGGATCGGCCTATGCTATGTCCCGCTCCGGGATACTCCACTTCACACGCGCATCGGCGATTCAGCTGGCGAAATTCGGGATACGTGCTAATTCCGTGTTGCCCGGATGGGTTCACACGCCATTCACAGAGCACATCTGCGAAGTCGATTCGGAACGCGATTGGCGGTCGGAGCGGGTGCCGTTGGGCAGATGGGGCGAGCCGGAAGAGATAGCGAATGCAGTCTGCTTCCTCACCTCGGACGAGGCTTCCTACATTACAGGCTCGGAGCTGCTGGTGGATGGCGGGGTTACGGCGGGCTTTAAAGGGAATACGATGCCCGATAGGGATTGAAGGAGTGTAGAAGCATTCGTCCCCCTCGCGGAGCGGGGGGGGACGCGTGGAGCGGAGCGAGCACGCAGGGGGTGCCGGAGTGTTGCGACGGTGAACGTTAGCAATGGGCCCGTTCGGTTTTCGGTGAGGGGGTGGCCTCACCTCGGCTTAAACTCTCTATAAGCTAGGCGAGGACATGTGAATGACGACAAAGGAACAGATCGACGAAAAAGTAATCAATGGCTACATTGCTCCAGCGATGGAGAAACAGGCACCGCCCGGTTTCACAGTCGGCCCTGAGATTCATGGACAGGCGATGCTGGGCAACACGTTGCCAGATATCGTGGTCAAGATGCCCTACGACTTGCGGATGATCGTCGAGACCGAATATGACAGCCCTGCCGTAGACGATGCGATACAGCGTTTGGGTTACGACTTTCACGACCACACGCGCAATGTGAAGAACGTGATTGCACTGGGCATTCCCAGAAGGTTAGGGAATCCGCGCATGAGGTACGCGGAACGCGACGCCGAGTTGCTGAGCGATATGCCGCAGTTCTTGATGCAGGTTGTGACTGGCCGGTCTCCTGACGACCCGGACATCGTAATTACGCCAGAAGAACCGGTTCTCGTATCTTTGCGCGACGTGCTTCAATACGCGTGGTTGGCGGCGATACCGGAATCGTATGCCGCAGATGTATTGTCGAAAGTAGTGGCAAATCTGCGCACAGCGCGCAACGAATTGGCGCGGTTACTAGAGGCCGACGACGAGTCTGAAGACGCTTTGATTGCGCAGAACGCACTGGGATTTAAGTATGGCAATCCAGACAGCGCTTCGCCAATCGAAGGTGCCGCTGGAAATATCGTAGGAACTTTGGTGAGCATGATCGAATTGCACCGGAATCTGAACAAATGGGGACGTTTGTCTGGTGTGCAACCGATCGATGCCGCTTACCTTTGGAACACGGTGTCTGCTGAGGGTATTCCGAGTAGGATCGCTGTTGAGTGGCGGAAGATCGAGTCGATCGATTACAGGCCCTTGTCAACGATAGCGGCTGACATGCTTGAAGATGGAGAACTGTCACCAAAAATTGGCGGGACGTTGAAAGCTGTACATGACACAATCGAGGAATATTTCGAGGCTGGATTAAGCGCGACTACCAATGTCGCTGCCGCGGTTTGGCAAGAGTTGACTCCTGATCGGGATGAGCGCGCTGTCAACTATACGCGTCCACATCGCGCCGAATTTCTGGCGAACGTCACAACGGCGCGCCTCGAAGAGCCGTCGAAAGCTCGCTACACGGAAGTGTGCGCTGGTACTGGCACGCTAGCACGCGCAACCGAAGAGAACATTCGTTTCCGACACTACGCCAAGTCGCAAGATAAATCGAGTATTCATGCGAAACGAATGGAGGGTTACATCCAACTAACGGATATCAGTCAGCAGTCGATATCGGTTGCCACTGCGAACCTCACTTCGTTAGAACCGCAAACCAAGTTTGGCGAAGGCGCGATATTCGCGATTACCGCCTCTGGCGGTTCTCTGAACTTACTGGGACCTGACGGTGTAGGGAACGCAGAAACGAGGTTGATCGGCAGTTACGGTGAGCAGGTTGCGATGTTGGCGATAGAGCCTGGAACAGTGGGCATATGTTGCAACAATGATCCATATTTCCGACCGCGCGGTGGAGCTAAGAATCCGATATCTAGCAAGGACATGCAGAAATACAAACGGCAGGCTGACCGGCGCGTAAAAGGTGTCGCCAACGGACAGGCCGGACTTGCGACGTTCATGCATGTTATTGAACATGCGATGTTAACCCGTGGTGCGCCGCACGGCAAGGTACTTCCTTTGACCGCGGCGCATGCCAAGACTTACGAAGGGTTTCGCCGAAACATCGAGAATGAGTATAGCGATGTGATCGCTATTAGTACTGCAGCCGGCAAAGGCGAGTCGATGTCAGACGATACCGGTATTCAAGAGATGTTGCTGGTCGGCACCAAGCAAAGAAAAGAGGATGGTTCACGGTCCCTGGTTTGCGTAAATCTTACCGATGATTTTCAAACGAAGTTGGAAGCCAAGATGTACGCGGATGCCATACGACGCGAGGTCGAACACGGAAAACCGTTTGGCGAAATAACAGTTGGCCGCGTAGTGGGAACATATAACCGAATGGATGGACTCGGCGATGGGTTGCCTTGGTCTTCGCTTGGTACGAGTGGTCGGTATACACGACTCACGGAGTACGTGAATCAGGGCGTGGCGTGGGATCCGGGGACCAGCTCTGAAACTGGATTTGCGTTGCCGATGACGACCTTAAGTGGTGTGTCGGACGCAGGCCCGACACACCACTTGCTGGGATATCTCCCAGCAAGTCGTGATCCTCGCGGAGCGTTTGTCATGGTTCCATTAGCCGATACCGAAGATCAAATCAACCCTTCACTGTGGCGAGTGGATTCTAAGACGCAGATCAGTATGACGTGTCAACCGACTCATTTCGGCACATCGAGAGGCGACGCCGCTGAAGTCAACCGAATGCTGGCGACATCGGGACATTTCCACCTGTCTCGCAATTTACGGCAGAGCGCACAGACGATCGCTATGGCCTACACTGAAACCGAGTGTATGGGCGGGAGGTCTTGGACGACGATCAAGGCCAACGTTGATGTTGCTAAGGCGATAGCACTTTTCCTAAACAGCACTTTCGGGATGTTGATCAGGATCGGTTACGGTCAGTTGACAGACGTAGGCCGCTCATCGATTCAGGTCCGCGCAATTCCAGGCCATCCCGTTCCGGACTTTGCAGTTGACACTGCCGCCGGAGTAAATGCACGGGCAATCGCATCCGAGAACTTCGACACGTTGCGCAAATTGCCACTGAAACGAATCAGTTTGAGCGCCGTGGATCCCAATCGCGCGAAAATCGATGAAGCAGTTACGAAGATGCTTGGGATCGAATGGAATCTCGAGACGGAAAACATGTTGGCATCGTGGCGGAACTTGATGTGTCAGCAGACGATGGTTCACAACAACACGAAGGAGACGTTGGAGGAGCTGCGAGCAGTGGGGCTGATGAGTAGATGGGGAGACAAAGGCACAAGATTTATAGCTTGAGTTATGTTCGAATAGTACCAATCCACGTAACATCACAACCTGCAATATTAGAGAGTTCTACGCTTATAGATGCGATCTAATCGAGAAAAAGTTGCTTGGGCATTGAAACGTACGTGTTTTTGACTTTTCGGATTGTTCGGGTCTAATTTACGTTCATGCGCACAGTTCGGATCGTCTTTAATCTGATTGTAGATAGCCCAAAAACAAATGTCTCGTTTAAAATTTTCGTAGCGTTTCTTACAACAATTCATTAGATCGCTGTACCTGAGAGGATATATTTTCAAATAATCAGAATCCGATAATTGAACAACAGGCGCGTTAGGATCGTTAGTTGGTCCAACTGAGCCTCCACCCCTAGATGTTGGCACAAGATCGACACTTAGGCGTAATGTGACATGATATCCATCATCGTCAGTCGGATTTGTTGCTGATATGGTTCTCAGGTGCTTGAGCAGTTCACGCTGTTTCATGTTAGGCATAGCGGTGACCGTAGCCGCCTCTCCAACGAATCCTACTGGGACGGGATAGATATTCTCAATGGGTTCTCCAAACCATTCTGAGAACAATCGGAAAAAGTTCTGTACACTCGCCGTGCCGAATTGCGCGATCTGGTGTCGTATCTTGCTGTGCAATGTTCCAAGATGCGTAATTTCGTTACGGATATCTTGTAGTGTCAACACATTTTCGCTCACGTTGGCAGGAAGGCTCAAGCGGCTAATCACATCCTTCAATCCGATGGTCAAGATAGACCCTGTACGTTTGGATTTTGGGTATGTACGGCCTTCCTTCGGGCGATAGATCGATTGGATATGATTGTCGTTTATGCTGACGATCCGCGCCTTTAGTAGAACTTCCCAAGCGTTGACAGCGAGAACGCAAAAGGCTTCTTCGCGGTATTCGAACGCCGTCTTGTTGTAAACCTCTACCGCCGACAACATCGCGGCTTTGGCGGATCGAGCCATCTGAATAGATTTTGATGGTCTTGGCACGTCGAAATCGGATTTCTTTCCTGCTTTGAGGCTTTACAACGTCGCACTGCGGCTTCCCGAAAACGAGCATCTCCAAGACATTATCACCCACGTTTATATTGGACTGCATGTCGAAGGATTGCTTGATGGGAGTGCGCGGTTCACTCATTACAAGCCGAAGTGTTTTACACGGTTAGCATGCACAGTGCTCCTGCCCCTCTCCCACGGAGGGGAGAGGGAAATCGTATTTGGATCGGGCTAAATCGCCGCCACTGCCGCCTTGACATCGTCGTAAGAAGGTTCGTTCAGGGGCGAATCCGAAACCCAGGACCATGCGACGTTGCCATCGCCGTCGATTACGAAAACTGAGCGTTGGGCGACGTTGTAACCCTCGATCCCTGCTAGGTT
>JAAXHR010000036.1:0-9660 GCA_012270805.1 Dehalococcoidia bacterium | reverse complement strand
AAGGTGAGGTCGTTCTGGGAGTGGAACTCGGCCTGGGAGAACGGCGGGTCGACGGAGATGCCAAAGACTTTGGCGTTCATGCCGTTGAATTCAGCGAGTGAGTCGCGGAAAGTGCACATCTCGGTCTGGCACACGCCGGTGAATGCGGCCGGGAAGAATGCGAGGACGACATTTGAACCGCGCTGGTCGCTGAGCGAGACCATTTCGCCGTCAGTTGATCGAAGGTTGAAGTCAGGGGCTTGGTCGCCTACGTTAGCTGCCATTTTGTGCTCCGTTTTTTTGCGTTGAGGCTTAAGTTAGTAGTGTAGATTGACGCTAGCGATTCTACTGGATTCGGAATATCGTTGATAAACAGTCGCAGTTCGAAATGAGGTACGCATAGTTGAGCAAGGATATTGGGAAGAAGCGGATATTGATCGTTGGCGCTGGAGCGGTCGGGAGTTACATAGGCGGTTGGCTCGCCCACACCGGCCATGACGTGGTTTTCGCCGATTCTTGGGCGGAGCAGGTGGACACTATCAACTCCGGAGGGTTACGAGTAGAGGGTCCTCACGAGCCGTTTGTATCGCATCCACGGGCGTTCCACCTCCATCAGTCACAGGCGTTGGCATTGGAACCGCAATTCGATATCGTGTTCATCGCGGTCAAGGCTTATGACACTTCTTGGGCGGCGCGGTTCGCCTTGCGTTTCGCTAAGGACGACGGATACTTCGTGTCGTCACAGAACTGCATGCCGGATGGCGACATGGCGGACGCGGTCGGCGCGGACCGATGCGTTGGCTTGATCATGTCCTCAATCGCGGTTCGGGTCGGAGGTCCAGGATTGTCACAACGTGCGGGGACTAAGAGGCGTCGAGATTTGGGGCATATCGTATTCCGTGCAGGCGAGCATGATGGGGCGGAGTCGGGGCGGATCGCGGAGTTGATTTCGATGCTGGAGCCGATTGACGGTGGGAAGACGACCACAAATCTGCGTGGCGAGCGTTGGGCGAAGTTGTGTCAAAACAGCATGGGCAACCCGGTAGTCGGTGTGACGATGTGCGGCTCGGCAACGGTTGCATCATCCACGCGCGGTCGCGAACTTCAGATTCGTTTGGCATCGGAGTCCGCGCAGGTAGGTTTGGCTTTGGGACTGGATGTGGTCAGCTTCGGGGGAACGTCGCCAGACAATTGGGCGGCAGCATCCTCGGATGGAGAGGTGTACGAAGAACTCGACAACATGTTGGCGGCGAACGCGGGTGCGGCGACTGGTGACTGGCATCCGTCGATGGGTCAGGATGTTGCGAACGGCAGGCCATCAGAGATCGATTACATGAATGGACACGTTTTGAAGATGGGCAGAGAAGTTGGAGTCGATACGCCGGTTACAGCATCGATCGTTGACGTGATGCGACGTGTTGACCGCGGAGAGTTGGCGCCTGACGAATCGAACGTCGAACTGGCCCTTTCCAATGCTGGGTTCTGAGCGATTCGCGCACGTTGATTTCGAGGAATTCTCAAACATCGGCTCCAGTCTCGCCACGTGCTGAGACGTTAGTAGCGTTGGATCTGGAGACGACAGGACTAAACCCTGCTAGCGATCGCATCATCGATGTCGGAGCAGCAAAATTCCGGGGAGACGAGCAGATCGGCGAGTTCCATTCGCTGGTGAATCCTCGTTCTCGGCTTTCGGATTTCATCGTTTCGCTCACCGGCATTTCCCAAGCAGACGTTGACGCGGCGCCGGATTGGAACGCGGTCCGTGACGATCTCCAAGAGTTCATCGGAGATGCAAGGCTCGTCGGGCATAACGTGGAGTTCGACGTCGGTTTTTTGCGCTCCCACTACATCCGGGTTGAGAAACTGAGTTACGACACGGAGCAGATGGCGAGAGTCGCATTGCCGGCCGGTCCGGAATTCGGCTTAGTCCGGTTGGCACAACGGTTCGGAGTAGGACATGACGATCCGCACAGAGCACTGTCAGATGCGTTGGCATCTCGAGATCTGTTCTTGATTCTGTTGGCGCGGTTCGAGGCGATGCCGATCGCCGCTTTGTCTCGTATAGAGGCACTAGGTTCGCGCTCAAACTGGAGCGTAAGCGAACTGGCATCGAATCTGGTAGCCGCGGGCGACGGCACTGAAGAGGTCGTTGGTCGATTGGGGATAGATGAGCAGTCGCTCGGCGCACGCTTGCGTCTGCCGATCCGACCGTCATCGTGGGGTGAAGTTGGCGACGAGAGTGAACCAGAATACTCCGATGAACACGTAGTTCAGACGGAGATGGCGTTTCTGCCCGGAGGGCTGGTAGAGGAGACGATGCCCGCGTTCGAGGCGCGCGACGGGCAGCGCGAGATGGCGGTCGCGGTCGCTCGCGCTATCGCAGGTCAGCAGAAATTGATCGTCGAGGCTGGTACCGGTATCGGAAAGTCTTTGGCTTATCTCCTGCCGGCGGCGTTGATGGTGGCTGGACAGGGCGGCAAGGCAGTGATTTCTACCAACACTTTGAATCTGCAAGAGCAGCTGCTGAACAAAGATTTCGGAACGGTCCGCGAAATCGTGAAGCGCGAGACGGGTGTGGAACTGGACGCAGTCCAGTTGAAAGGGCGGTCGAACTACCTCTGTGTCCAGCGATGGCGGGACGCGGTTTCACAACCTAACCAGAGCCAGTCAGAGGCGCGAGTGTTGTCACAGTGTCTGAATTGGCTTAGAGAAACGGAGACTGGCGACCGCTCGGAGTTGTCGTTGGGATGGGACACCGGGATTTTCAGTCGACTTTCAGCGGAGGGATGCCCACCTAACGTCTCTGGAGGTGGATACCCCTGCCAAGGTCCGCCGTGCTTCATGCTCAAAGCGCGTTCGGACGCGCATCAGGCCGACGTCCTGATCGTGAACCATGCACTTCTGATTAGTGATATGGCGGCAGAGAACAACATCCTGCCACCGCACCAGGTGTTGGTGATTGACGAGGCGCATCACTTGCGGGATGTTGCTACGCGGCATCTCGGATTCGAAATCCGAGAGACGCAGTTCATGGACGATCTCGGCGTCTTGACCCGGACAGATGGGATGTTCCCGCGCTTGGTCCGACTTGCCACGATGCGTAGTGGGGGAGAAGAGGTGTTGTCGTCAGTCCCAGATCTTCAGCGCCGAATCGTTGACGCGGCGGATAAGGCGACGCTTGAATCTAACCGCATGTTCGAGGCGCTCCGCGATTTGACGGGTTACGTGACGCAACGCGAACGAACGCGCGAGATGCGGATATTGGGAATGACACGCATCACGAGCGAATGGCGGCGAGGGGTCGACGAGCCATGGGTTATGTTGCATCCGGCATTGAGCACAGTCGTAACGGGACTGCGTTCGTTGCTGGATTTGGCAGGTAACGACGGTCAGCCGGACGCCGCGATCATCAATGTCAACGCCCTGTACGAGCGTCTAAGAGACATCAATAATTGGTTGATGGCGCTGATCGAGCAGCCCGACGAGAACTTCGTTTATTGGAGTTCGGTGAATCAGCGCCGCAACATGGAACTGCATCTCAACGGTGCGCCGTTGGATGTTGCGACTGAACTGCGCGCAGGTCTGTTCAGCCAAGATCGAGCACATATTCTGACCGGAGCGACGATAAGTGAGGCTGGCAGTTTCGAACGGGTACAGACGACTTTGGGGTTTGATGCTGATGAGACGCTGAGTATCGGTTCGCCGTTCGATTTCAAAAACGCGGCTCTGATCTTGGTACCGGAAGATATCCCACAGCCCAACACTCCTGGTTACAACGAGGCGGTCACGAACGCGGTTCACGACATTGCGTCAGCGACGCAGGGGCGGACTCTTACATTGTTCACTGCGAACTCGGCTCTGAACAATACTCGCGACGCACTATTCAATCGTTTCAAGAACACCGATACCCAAGTGTTTGGCCAAGGCCGCGATGGTCCCGCGGCGCGCGTGATGCAACTGCTGAACGATACTGAGAACGCAGTGGCATTGGGTGCGATGAGTTTGTGGGAAGGTATCGATTTGCAGGACGCGTCGATCGATTCGCTGGTGATGACGCGGCTTCCGTTTCCAGTGCCCCGGGACCCGATTCACGAGGCACGATCTGAGAATCTGGAGAACCCCTTCAACGGGTATTTCGTGCCGGAAGCAGTGACGAAGTTCCGTCAGGGCTTCGGAAGATTGATACGATCTCGCACTGACCGCGGAGTTTTTGTCGTGTTAGATAGACGAATCATTTCGAAGAGATACGGACGATTGTTCCAGAAATCTATACCGCAAGGCACGGTTCGGCGCGTCACATTAGGCACGATTTCAGAGTACGTGGAGAAGTGGTTGGCGGGAGTGCCGGTTTGAAGTCTGTGGCAGAGGTATCGAATACGCAGAAACGCGAAACCGCGTCGATCACGCTTGATTTAGAACCGTTCGATCTTCAACAGACTTTGGACGGCGGACAGGCGTTCAGGTGGTATGGAAACGACGATGGCTCGTTTCGAGGGATCTTGGGGTCTCACATCGTGGCAATCAGCTGCGACGGTGCAACAGTTTCGGCTGAGTTCGCTGGCAGCGAGGAACGAGATCGCGTGTGTCGCGACATGGAAGACTATCTCGTTGCCAAGACCGACGTAGCCAAGTTGCGGGCAGTACTTGCAAATGAACCCGGTTTCGGATCGCTCGTTGCGGAAATGCCTTTGATCCGTGTGATGCGGCAAGACCCTTGGGAATGCTTGGTTTCTTTCATCTGCTCGCAGAACTCGAACATCCCTCGCATCAAGCAGATGGTGGCCGCCGTTGCGCGAATGGGATGGCGCATCGGGGCGGAGGATTGGGCTTTCGAGTTGCCGGATCCAAAAGTGGTCGTCGATGCTGGCGAAATGCACCTGCGCAAGATCGGGTTGGGATATAGAGCAAAGCATTTGGCGTTGACCGCCGAGATGTTAGCGAATTGGTCGAATCTCGGTGAGTTGAGGAACGCTTCCTACTACGAGGCTAGAGAGGCACTGATGGGGTTTCCTGGTGTCGGGCCGAAGGTGGCGGATTGCGTGCTGGCTTACTCGCTGGATAAAGGGGAAGCGTTCCCAGTGGACGTGCACGTACGGCGCGCGGCGATACGGCTTTACAACTTGGACGATGATGTGAAGAACGACGCAGTGGGGGAGTGGGCCCGAGATCGTTTCGGCGAATACGCGGCGTGGGCTCAACTCTACATGTTCCGCGATGAGATCAACCGTCGGATAAATGGCGCATGACGTAGGCTCGCTCCTCGTCCGCGGTCGCTATCGAGCCATCGATCCGCAACTTGAGCAACGCGTCTAAAAGTTGCCCGATCATCGGCCCTTGCGCGATGCCCAGAGCGATCAGATCGTCGCCGTTGAGGGCGGTTCGCATCTTGCAAAGCCGGGTTTTGTAATCGACAAGACGCCTTGATGCAACGGTACTTGATTCCACAGAGATTGCGGCTCTGATGACTTCGTCGCGGACGTCGGCGAGGGAACGCCAGAGTTCGACATCGGTGACGAGTTCGGATCGGCATCTTTCTGCGACGCCGCGTGCAATGTAGGTTTCATTGACAATCGCGCACCAATCTGATGGCATCCTTAACCTCTTTGCGAGATCGATCATCACATCCATCGGTGCCATGTAGGCGAAGGCGGAGAAACGTTCCATTTCCGTACCGCACGGAGAAAGTCGCCGGAATACTCCATCCCGAAAGTTAGCGTCGGACACAAGGATGTTCAAAATCCCGTTTTGGGCTGCTATCTCTGTCAACGCGTCCAAATCTTCGTGCGGGCGGAACCAGAGGCGGAACTCATTGAAGACACGCTGGGGAGAAACGACGCACATTTTGCTGAGGTGATCCAATGAGCCGCCTATCGATTTGCCCGTGTCATTGTCGAAGATATAGCCGTAACGTGCGGCGATCCGGACGCCACGCAACATGCGTAACGGGTCTTCGGCGAAGGAATTTTCGCGGATCACACGCATGATCTTGTTCGCCACATCAATGCGACCATCATGGGGGTCGATCAAATCTCCGAGGCCGGTTGGTGTCAGGTGGATCGCCATCGCGTTCACAGTGAAATCTCGCCTTCGCAGATCGGCTTCGATGTCGTTGACCAGTGTTATCCGGGGCAGCGAGCCCCAAGCTTCGTACACGTCGGTACGCGCGGAAGCGATGTCGACGGTCACTGGCCCAATCTTGACCTTGGCAGTATGGTGTTGCGACGCTGAAATTAACGAACAATCGGTGTTTTCGACAGCCAATGCTTGGGCGAACGAAGCGGCTTCGCCGATGATGGTTACGTCTGGAGCGGTGATGATTCTTGGAAGCCGAGCAACGATGTCACGAACTATGCCACCCACCAGATAGGCTTCGGTAGCGTGTTTTGATGCGGCTCGAGCGATCGTTTCGATGGCGTGGATCGATGCCTCTGGCAGCCAGCGAGCGTCGTACGACAGCGATACGCCTTTGCTGTGGAGATTTTCGTACGTTTGATTGGACATTGGGACGTTGTTGGAAAACGACAGTGGTGAATTGTTAACAATGCGATGTTCGGTTCGCTGGTAGAATCTCTACGAGTTCGTGAATTCCGAAATCTGCATGGACGCGTGTCGTTAGGATATCTGTAATACCTGAGCGTCCAATCGAAGAAAGGTCGGCCGACCATGATTAACGACCTACCTATGAAAATCGATGTCTTCATCGACTACACCTGACCCTGGGTGCGCCAAGCTGGGATCTGGCTATCCCGGGTGAAGAACGAATTGGGCGACGACCTCGAGTTGAATTACCGCAGCTTCGCGCTTGAGCAGGTGAATTCCAAAGAAGGCCCGGATTGGAAGGCATGGGAACAAGGCCCGGAATACGAAAGCCGAGGTCTTTGGTCGTTGCGAGGCGGAATCGCGGCGCGAATGCAAGGCTGGGACGCGCACGACAAGTTCATGCTGGAGTTGCAGCATTTCAAGTTCGTGGAACGCGGCGACATCCGGGACCGGGAGCCGATAGTGGAGGCGGCGCAACGAGCCGGGCTCGACGTAGACCAATTTGTCGCCGACCTCGATTCGCCCGAACGACTTGCGGAAATCGGACGCGACCACGAAGAGGCGGTGTCAAAAGGAATCTTCGGCACCCCGACGTTTATCTTCGAAGACGGTTCAGCGGCGTTCCTTAAGACTTTCACTCCTCCCGAAGAGGATTCGATGGCCGCATTCGAAAATATGGTGCTGATGGCGCGTAATCGTCCATACTTTGGGGAGTTGAAGCGACCACAGCCGCCTTGGCCTCAGGGTGTTGAGGTCTGAGTCGTTGCCCCCTGAAATCATCCCAGAAACGGAAATAGACGAGCTTGAACTCAAGCTCGGGTTCAAGTTCTCAAATCGAGACCTGCTGCGCCAAGCCTTGACGCACGAGTCGTTCGTCAATGAATGGGGAGTTGAAAACTCCAGCGATGAGGTGCAGTCATACGAACGCTTGGAGTACCTCGGCGACGCGGTGTTGAACTACACAGTTGCCAACGCTCTGTTCGAGCGATCGTTGACGGCTACAGAAGGCGAAATGTCGATCGGTAGGGCGCACATCGTTTGCAGAGATTCGCTAGCCAAAGCCGCGCAGCGCCTGAACCTAGGTGACCATGTTCTGCGCGGCAAGGGTGAGACCGCATACAGCCCGAACGTCCGAGACTCTGTCTTAGAAGATTCTTTTGAGGCGATCATCGGGGCTGTCCACGAGGATCAGGGCTACGAAGCAGCGCGCCACTTCGTCTTCCGGCATCTGGGAAGACAGATTGAACGGGTTGCCGAACACGGTGTAGATAAGGATCCCAAATCTGCGTTCCAGGAGTTGGTGCAAGGCGCCGGTCTCCGAACGCCGCGTTACTGGACAGGTATGGCGGGAACAGGCCCAAACGGTCAGCAGCAATACCTTGCGAGAGTCTCTGTAGGTGGACAGGTCGTAGCATCGGGACTAGGGGATAGCAAGTCGAAGGCGCAGAAGAGCGCTGCGGCGAACGCTCAATCGATCTTCGCCGACGGCATACCGGAGAAGTTCGTCAGAATGGCCACGACACCAGAGAAAGCTGACGCGGCAAATGGTCAAACGTCCATCTTGCCCTCGGCTGTTCGTTCGTCGGGATCGACTTTCGACGGCTTCAGGCGCATCGGAAAGTGGTTGGGCAATGTGCTGCTCCGCAAGGACAACTCGTCGCCGGGTCGACAGTTGATATACAAGCGCTCCGAGTAGCGTAGCAATCGTTTGTTGAATGCTCAGATTACTTGGCAGACGTGACAAGACGTCCGAATCGTCCGCAGAAACACGCCGATCCTGGACAAATCTTGTCGGTGGGGTGTTTCGTCGCACAAAGGTGGATGACGAGTTTTGGGAGGATCTCGAAGAGGCTTTGATCGTCGCTGATGTCGGTGTCGAGACCGCCATGCAAATGGTCGAGAAGATCCAGGAAGAGGCCAGGTGGCGCGGTGCTCGAACCCCTGACGCGATCTACGGGTTGTTGCGGACAGAGATATCCGGGATGCTGACCGATGATGAGGCCGCCGCAGCTTTCGATGAAGATGAACCAGTTGCGGTGATGGTAGTAGGGGTCAACGGATCAGGAAAGACGACAAGCATCGGGAAACTTGCCCAGGCCGCCAAATCGGATGGGCGGGTGCCGCTGATCGCCGCGGCCGACACCTTTCGAGCTGGAGCCATATCCCAACTGGAGACGTGGGCGCAAAGAACCGACACGATGTTTGTTTCATCCACGGCAGGGGCTGATCCAGGTTCTGTTGTCTACGACGCGTTGAACGCGGCTAAATCCCGCGGGGCAGATTTCGTCGTAATCGATACCGCGGGCAGGTTGCACACCGCGCACAACCTGATGGAAGAACTCAAGAAAATGCGACGGATTCTCGATCGTCATTCGAGCGATTTCAAGCCGTGTGTGCTGTTGGTCATTGACGGCAATACTGGTCAGAACGGTGTCACGCAGGCCAAAGTGTTTACAGAAGCGGTCGGTTGCGACGGAGTGATTCTGACTAAGCTCGACAGCACCGCGAAAGGCGGCGTGATCTTGGCGATACGCGGTGAGATGGGACTGCCGGTCAGGTATATCGGCACGGGCGAGGGCATCGACGATATTGCACCCTTCGATCCTCGAAGATTTGCAGAGACGATACTTCCTGCCGCGTAATCGATTGATCGATGACTGATCTGTTTTTTTGGCTACTAACCACCTACGCGGTCGGGTTAGCTGCGATCCCAGTGGCGTACATCGCGCTTCCCAACCTGACGGATCGCGGGTTTGGGTTGGTGCGTCCCATTGGGATGTTGGTGTTCGGTTCGACGGTCTGGATGTTGAGTCTGTTGAAGATTCTTCCGAACGTATCGTGGTCTTGGTGGTTGATAGCGCTTCTCGCTGCCGCCTCAGGTTGGGCGTGGATCGTCCTGAAGAAGCGAAGCGATTTTGTCGCATACCTTCGGCGCCGGTGGCTGCAGATGGTTTTGACCGAAGCCGTGTTCTTGGCGTTCTTCTGTGTTTTCGCGTTTGTGAAGGCGTTGGACCCGGACATTTCGCATACCGAGAAGCCGATGGATCTGACGATGTTGAACGCGGTCATCAGCGCGCAGCATGCACCACCAACTGATCTCTGGCTAAGCGGTTATCCGATCGCGTACTACTACTTCGGATA
>JAAXHR010000141.1 GCA_012270805.1 Dehalococcoidia bacterium | reverse complement strand
GCTACAAAGGAGGCCCACACCCCCACATACATCCCCGGCCTAGCCACCCCTGAGTGGGCCGAAAGCGTCCTCGAAATCAAAGGCGAAGCCTCCGCCTCATACCAGATCCGAGTCCTCGGCGAGTTCCCAGACGAAGCCGACGACACCCTAATTCCGCTCAAGCACATCGAAAACGCCGTCGAAAAAATCTTCCAAGACATCGACCAGCACGAACCCGTCATGGGACTCGACGTCGCACGTTTCGGAGACGACCAGACCGTCGCTATCGTCCGCCGCGGCAACTCCGTAGTCGAGCTCGTATCCCACCGCAAGTCCGACCTCATGCACACCACCGGCAAAACTCTCGAGATCGCGCGCAACCACAACGCCAACACCATCAACGTTGACGAGGTCGGACTTGGCTCAGCCGTCGTTGACCGCATCCAGGAACTCAGCCGAGCCAACGAGATCACCGGCATCAAAGCCGTCGGAGTGAACGGCGGCAACAAAGCACAGGACACCGAGAAATTCTTCAACCTCCGAACCCAGATGTTCGATGGTCTTCGACAGCGATTCGCCGACGGCGAGATCAGCATCCCCAACGACCCCGAACTCATCTCCCAACTCGCATCCATCACCTACGTCTACAACTCCCGAGGCCAGCTCCAAATCGAATCCAAACAGCAGATCCGAGACTCCGGGCGCCAAAGCCCCGACAAAGCCGATGCCCTAGCCCTAGCATTCACTACCCCCAAACAACCCCAACCCCAGATGTGGATCCTCTCAAACAAACGCCCCGACCAAACCCGCAGAGCCCAACGCCGAAACCGCCGCCGCCAATCGCTCTAACCAAATCCCCTCTCCTTCGATGGTAGAGGGCCAAAATAAGCGTGAAAGGAGTGGCTAAAGGTTTCCCCCGCTCGCGGGGGAAATGCCCGAAGGGCAAAGGGGGCCTCCCCTTCGCGAAGCAAGCGCAGGGGGTGCCCAACGGTGATAGACGCCATGAAGCCATCCACCACCCCATCCATCCCCTAAAATCAAACAAACCAATCAACACTTCCCAGAAACAAAACCATGCCCGCCGACCTCACCGGAAAACGAATCATCATCACCGGAGCCGCCACCGGCATCGGACGATCAACCGCAATCATGGCCGCCGATTGCAACGCCGAAGCCATCGCAATCTTCGATGTCGCCGACGCCGAAGCACAGGACACCGCCAACGCCATCAACTCCGCAACCGGCTCCTCCACAGTCGCCAAATGCTGGCACGTCGACGTTGCAGACCGCGCCAGCGTCGAAGGCGGAGTCGCCGCCGCGATCCAATGGATGGAAGGCATCGACGTCCTCCTCCACTTCGCCGGCATCATGGACGGCGCGTACACCCCCATCGATTCCTTCGAAGAAGCCACCTGGGACCGCGTCATCGACATCAACTTGCGCGGCACCTACCTCATCGCCAAGCAAGTCGTAGCCCACATGAACCGACAACCCAATGGCGGAGTAATCATCAATACCGCATCCGGCGCCGGCGTCACCGGTGGATCATCATCCTACGCCTATGGCGCATCCAAAGGTGCCGTCCACGGCTTCACAATGGTCATGCAGCGACACATTGACATGTCCAAAATCCGCGTCCAAGATATCGCACCCGGCCGCGTCCGAACGCCTCTCGTCCTCGAAAACCTCCGCCAGCAACTCGAAAACACCGGTAACCAAGCCCAATACGATGCAGAAGTAGCCGCCTTAACCGACCCCGACGATGTTGCCAAAATCGCCACCTTCATGGCCAGCGACGCCGCAAAAGTCATGCGCGGCCCCGTCTTCACCCGCTGAACGCGCCGCCGTCCCTTTCGCTACGCGAAGGGGACGCGAGCAAGCGAAGCGACGTTCGCAGGGGATGCCCAGTCTTCAACTCCCCACACTCGCCTTATAAGTCTCCCAATCCTCAATCGAAAAGTTCGGCTTCGAGAAATAAGCGAAACCCGCACCCTCCTTCGCCCGAACCTCAGCAGCAGTCTTCAACACGTCCTCCGCAATATCCACCGGAATCCGAGTAACCCCATCCCCATCGCACACCAGAATATCCCCCGGCAATATCCGCAGCCCGGCGACAACCACCGGAACGCCATGATCGATCATCG
>JAAXHR010000001.1:5797-7385 GCA_012270805.1 Dehalococcoidia bacterium | reverse complement strand
TCGTTCCCTGCAAACCCGATGGCGGTGGTTTTCTCGATCGCCACTGCGGTTTGGATCTTTGATCGTAAACTGGGATGGGCGCTCATGGCGATCGGCGCCATCTACTCCGTGATGAGGGTCTACGTCGGCACGTTTTATCCGACAGATGTCATCGGTGGAACGATCGTCGGCGTCTTGGCGGCGTTCTTCGCATGGTTCCTGTTCGAACTCATAAAACCCGTCCCCGAGATCATCCTCCGCATCCTCCGCGGCATCGGCGTCGCCTGAAACTAACGCCGCCGTCGCCGAGCGGAAATCCTCCGGAACGCTTCTCCATACTCAAACGGCATCCCCTCAGCCACTGACCTCGCCCGGTCCCTGATCCCGCGATCAGAACCCGACTGTCGTGACAAGCCCGGAACCTGGCTGGAGTGTTTGCTCAAGGCGTCGATTCGATTGTCGATCGAAGCAGTGATGTCAACCACGGTGTTCGGCTCGTCCGCGTGCCAGAAAAAGACATCACTCACTATGTGCGGCTCAAGACCTTCCTCGAGTTGCTCAGGAAAGTGAAGATGGTCCCGAGCATACGGATAGACCGCATCCTGCACCGTGATCCCAGTGTTCCGATGGTCCCGATGATTGAAACCGTCGAACCTGAATGGGTCGTGAGTGAAGATCACGTCTGGCCGATACGTACGAATCGCCTTCACGATGTCGCCCAAAAACTCCCGGTTCGTTTCCAACAT
This sequence comes from Dehalococcoidia bacterium, assembly GCA_012270805.1. Classification (GTDB taxonomy): domain Bacteria; phylum Chloroflexota; class Dehalococcoidia; order Lucifugimonadales; family Lucifugimonadaceae; genus Bin127. Next base: position 6,660 of record JAAXHR010000001.1, on the reverse strand, counting down.
CCCATCCGGATATGGCAACATCACCAAGTTGGAGACTCCAATCACCGCCGCCGCCGCCGCCTGCTCTTGACGACGAATCTCTACGATCTTTTCCGAAGTCATCGATTCGTCATTGCTGCCGCTGCTTCCCGTAGTGCAGACAAGGTACGAGATTTCGCACCCGTTTCGCGCCCAAAGCGAAGCTGTCCCGCCTGCGCCTATCTCGGCATCATCAGGATGCGCGCATACCACCATCGCGCGTTCAGGTACTTCGGTGAATTGCTCCAGTTCCAATCCCAGGTCCTTCCAATGAACCAAATCAATCCGCACGCTAAACCAGCGTGCATCTGATTCATAATATCCACGCACAACCCCATCTAGCCGCACAAATAGACTCAACATATTGCGCCCAGACAATCTGCGAGCTACTCATTGAACCTTCAATCCAAAGACCCAGAAATCGCAAACGTCATCGCATCCGAAGAGCGCCGGCTGCGTGAAGAAATCGTCCTCATCGCATCAGAAAACTACGCCAGCCGCGCTGTCCTCGAAGCTACCGGGTCAGTGCTGACCAATAAATACGCCGAAGGCTACCCCGGACGCCGCTACTACGCCGGAACCGAGAACGTTGATGCGGCCGAATCTCTCGCCATCGATCGCGCTAAGCAACTCTTCGAAGGCGCGGAACACGCAAACGTCCAACCTCACAGCGGATCACAAGCCAACATGGCCGCATACTTCGCAGTTCTCGAACCCGGCGACCGCGTAATGGGCATGTCTCTCGACCACGGCGGACACCTGACGCACGGATCACCCGTCAACTTCTCAGGACGCATCTACGACTTCGTGCACTACGGTCTCGACGAAGAATCCGAGATGATCGA
>JAAXHR010000001.1:0-5716 GCA_012270805.1 Dehalococcoidia bacterium | reverse complement strand
CATCGACTTCGAACGCTTCGGTCAAATCGCCGAAAGCATCGGAGCGCTCCATCTCGCTGACATGGCACACATCGCCGGTCTCGTTGCAACCGGCGCACATCCATCGCCGCTACCGCATGCCGACATCGTAACCAGCACGACGCACAAAACCCTGCGCGGTCCTCGAGGCGCGATGGCCCTAACCACCAAAGCGTGGGCCCGCAAATACGACTCCGCGGTATTCCCTCGAATGCAGGGCGGGCCTATGGGTCACGCCATCGCTGCAAAAGCCGTCGCATACAAAGAGGCGTTGTCCGATGATTTCAAATCCTACGCCGACAGCATCGTCAGCAATGCTGCGGCATTGGCCGACGCACTGTCATCGTCCGGCATGAGGATCGTATCCGGCGGTACCGACAACCACCTCATGCTCGTTGACCTCCGCGGTCTCAACGTTTCAGGTGCGGAGGCGGAAGTGAAGATGCGCAGCGTGGGCATCGTCGCCAACAAAAATATGGTCCCCTTCGACCCGAATCCCCCGCGAGTCACCAGCGGCGTTCGCGTCGGGGTGCCCGCCGTTACATCTCGCGGCATGGGTGCCGAAGACATGGAGATGATTGCCGAGTTGATGGTCGAATCGCTACGCGTTGAAGAGGGCTCGGCGCAGCAATACGCGCTGGCAAAGCGAGTCCAAGAATTCGCCTGCTCGTTCCCGGTTCCCGGTATTGATTCATAGCCACTCGAAACGGTAACGATTGTCCGAAATCGAATTTCCACGTTTTCCCGAATGTATAATCGGGATTCATCGAATCCGTGCGAAAAGCACGGATAATAACGTGTTCACAACAGACCGAGTTGGTTGTAATTGAGAGACTACGAAATCGTGTGGATCCTAGGCGGCGGAGCCGGCGCGAAAGAAGGCGAAGAGTCCGTCGAACGTGTTCGCGCGCTCGTAGGATCGCTGGGCGGAGAAGTGGGCGAGGTCAACCCATGGGGCAAGCGAAACTTGGCTTACCCCATCGAGAAGGAAACCGAAGGCTTCTACATAGAGGCGCAATTCAAGCTAGATGCCGCACGAACTCCCGAACTGGAGCGAGGCTGCAACGCTGACCGCGAAATCATTCGCCATTTGATCGTAAAGAAGTAAGCACCTTGCCATAACCTCGTGCCAAAGTGTCGTCGTGAATCTGGCGACACACGAGGGAAACATGGAAGGTCGATACTACCAATGTCTTTGAATCAGATACTTCTAATTGGTAATGCAGGACGCGACGCCGAACTGCGGTACACCGCAAATGGTCGAGCCGTGACAGGTTTCAGCATGGCTGTAAACCGTAGATATCAAGTCAACAACGAATGGCAAGAGGAGACCGAGTGGTTTAACGTATCGGTTTGGGGTCAACAAGCCGAAAACGTCGCAAACCGCGTACGACGCGGAGCCAAGATCTTCGTTGACGGTCGACTAGCGACCCGCGAATGGACGAACCAAGCAGGCGTCACTCGAACGAGTCTGGAAGTTACCGCATATCGAGTAATCAATCTGTCCGCACGTGAAGAAGGTGAAGAAGGCGGATACGGTTCCTACCCGCCTGCTGCACAAGAAGGACAACAGCCGCAGGGCGGTGGCTACTCCCCAACGTCTCAGCAACCCGCTCATGCGGGATCCGGTGCAGGTGGCGGATACGATCAGCCGCCAGACGGCGACGATCTGGAAGACCTGCCTTGGTGAACAGAGCCAAGCTCGATCCCATAGGCAATCGAAGGAAAACGATAACAGACGCAAATTCGGTTTGAACAGCACGGAGAAACGATGACAACAGGACCGAGAACTAGACAATCAGGTGGTAGCCGCCGCGGACCCCAAGGTGGCTTCGGTCGTCGCCGACGCGGAAGAAACTTCCTCAAGGCCGAAGAGATCGACTACAAAGATGTTCAGCTCATGCGCCGATTCGTGAGCGAGCGCGGCAAACTTGTTTCCGGTCAGCGTCTAGGCGTAACCGCGAAAAACCAGCGCCGCTTAGCGCGCGCAATTAAGCGGGCGCAACACCTCGCCCTGGTTCCAATAGCGCCTAATCACGTCTACGTCACCGGTTCGATACAGACCGGCGCTACGTCGGCAGCCGAATCTTCGGAGAACGACAACGAGGTAGTTGAAGAACAAACCCCAGACACGCCCGAAGTCGTTGGTCAAGTTGACGATAACCAAGGCGAACAACAAGAGCCTGTCGAACAGCCAACCGAAGAAACTCCTGGGCAAAACTGAACTGGTCCCGCGCGACGAACCAACCGCCGATTCGTTCGTCCATTTGCAGTGACTAGTGCTGCACGGGCAGCGCGCAGGTAAAATGGCTTTTGTCCGGCGCTTGTCGTGACACAGCAAAGCTCGAACTCCCCACCGATGGCTAACGATCAGGAACGCAGCACTTTTTCTCACGCTCCGCTCGGAGGATACCGCGCAGGGCAGCGCAGTATCACCAACCGACGTGGAATCTCGCGCTTCGAGATTATGCGCCGACGCGAACGTGCCGCGCTTCGCAACCGACCTTTCATGATCGGTGCCCTCATTTTCGTGCTGATTGTGTTGGCCATTCCCGCGTATGGCTTCTACCAGCACTACGTAGTACCGCCTACCGAGATCGCTGTGCAGGTCGAGGACCGCATCTACACCCGAGGCGATATCGTCAACTACATCCGCTTTTTCCAGCGACTCAGCGAAGACTTAGGTGTTCCGTTCGAACTTGGTACCTCCGCCTTCGAAGCGATGCAGACCCTCCAATCCAACGAGATCGCTTACCACCTCGCACCACGATACGGAATCACCGTCGAGCAACATGAAGTCGACGCGCAACTCGAATCCCTTCTCGGATTCGTCGCCGAAACTACTGCCGATTCGTCTTTGCGCGAGCACCGCAGCAACGTTGAAGAAGCCAAAAAGCAATTCCTTAATCGCATCGGCTTGGATGAGGAGGTCTACCGCGACTTCATCCGCAAGGGAATGTTCAAGGATCGTCTACGCGCTGAGGTCGGTAGCAATCTGCCACGCATTCAGCCACACGCCGAGGTCTATCAGATCGTGTTGCAAGACGTGAGCCAAGGCACTATCAACCGAATCGAACGCGATTTGGCATCGGGCAGAGATGTCGGTGCTATCGTGCTTGAATTATCGGAAGATCCCAACGTCCAGAGAACCGGCGGTTACATAGGTTGGCTTCCTGAAGGTGTCCGGACCGACCTCGACTCGATCCTTTTCGGACACCACAAGAACGACGATGGGTCCAAGGGAGATCGGATATTGCCGCTCAAAAAACTGAGCGGGGGGCGCTACGATGAAACGACGCAACTATGGACCGCGCATATCGTCTCGGATTTCACAGAGGCCCGAGAGATTTCCGACGAACACTTTGATGCCCTGGCAAACCTCGAGGTCGAACGTTTCATCAACGAACATCGCGGCGACTTCAAGACGTCGATCTCGCTCAACAGCGAGGTCTACGACTGGATAAACCGGCAAGTGCGCCTCAACGCGATTGTGCCGACCGCAACTCCGGAATCGCCATTTACATCACTCGAAGATCTCGGCTCATCGTCCAGACGATGAGTGATATGAATTGATCTTCAGATGAATCGCCGAAACACCACCATCGGCATAGGGCTTCTCGGAGCCGGAGTCGTCGGATCGCAAGTGGCGCGCGTAATCCTCGCCCCCGACGCCGACCACCGACTCTCACTGCATGGAATCCTGGTTCGAGATGTCGAACGTCAACGAGACGGCGTACCATCCGAACTCCTGACGACCGATCCCGAATCAGTTCTTGGTGATGACCGCAACGACATCATCATCGAGGTCATGGGCGGTGAAGAGCCAGCGAGATCGTACATGGCAACGGCCCTCAGCGCCGGCAAACACGTCGTAACTGCCAACAAAGAAGCGTTGGCAAAACACGGCGATGAACTCACCAACTTGGCAGCGCAAAACGGGGTCAGCCTCTCCTTCGAAGCCAGCGTCGGCGGCGGAATACCAGTCCTCGCGGCCATCCAAGACAGCCTGACGGCAAATCGCATCGAAAGCATCCGCGCCATCATCAACGGCACCACCAACTATGTGTTGTCCTCCATGAATGAGTCCGGAATGTCGTTCGAAGATGCCCTGTCCGAAGCCCAGAAACTCGGATATGCCGAAGCCGATCCGACCGCAGATGTCGATGCCCACGACGCCGTCTACAAACTGTCGATACTCGCTCGGCTCGCGTTCGGCGCCTCCGCACACCCAGACATGATCCACCGCGAGGGTATCCGCAACATCGGTGCCAAGGACCTTCGTTACGCCAGCGCACTCGGATTCACAATAAAGCTCTTAGCTATCGCTCGCGTCGGATCTGAAGGAGTACGATGCCGCGTGCATCCAGCATTGGTTCCTGTCGATGTTCCAATGGCGAACGTCAACGGCGTGTTGAACGCAGTCGAGTTGAACGGCGACCTGATCGGGCCGTTGTGGCTGCAGGGCAGGGGAGCGGGTGCCGGTCCGACCGCAAGCGCAGTCATGGGCGACGTTCTCAGAATCGCCAAGGGCATCTCTGCAAAACCCTCCCCCTTGAGCATTAATGGGGAATTAAATGGGGTTCAATCAACTGACGCGCAGAGAAGCGAACGGATCGATGCTCCAAACGTCGTTGACATGAATGATCTGCAAGCTCGCTACTACATTCGCCTCACCTGCTTGGACCGTTTCGGTGTCCTCGCCAAAATCGCCAGTGTCTTCGGCGATGCCACGATCAGCATCGCGTCCGTCCTTCAGTTCGATGCCGACGACGAACATGGTTTGGCGGACCTCGTGATAATGACTCACCCCTCACACGAAGCCAGCATGCAAGAGGCGGCATCACGTCTGCGACAATTAGATGTTGTTGCTTCGCTTGAGAACCTGATCCGCGTCGAAGATTACGATACGGTTTAGGCATTAATACAAATGCGTGAGCGACGCCGTACCGAGCATTGAGAGGGTCCCGTTGAACGGCACAATCGGCGTCATTGAACGCTACAAAGAGTTTCTTCCGGTTAGTGCCGAAACGCCGATGATCACGATGGGCGAGGGTAGCACACCGCTCGTCAAATCGAGCAACATCGGACCGTCGATCGCCTGCGAAAACCTCTACTTCAAACTCGAAGGCAGCAACCCTACAGGTTCGTTCAAAGATCGCGGAATGGTGATGGCGATCGCCAAAGCGCTAGAAACCGGCCGCCGCCGCGTCATCTGCGCTTCAACCGGAAATACCAGCGCCTCCGCCGCCGCATATAGCGCGCGTTACAACCTCCAAGCGTTCGTCGTAGTACCGTCAGGCGAGATTGCCCTTGGAAAGCTGGCTCAGGCGATGGCTTACGGATCGCGCATCCTGGCCGTTGACGGTAATTTCGACGACGCATTGAAGATGGTCCGAGACTTGGCGACCGAGTTATCAATCGAACTTGTCAACTCTTTGAACCCGTATCGTCTCGAAGGCCAAAAAACGGCAGCGTTTGAGATCTCCGACGCCCTAGGCGACGCGCCGGATATGGTCTGCATACCGGTTGGCAACGCCGGCAACATCACTGCTTACTGGAAAGGCTTCAACGAGTATCGAATCAACGAACGCATCAGCCTTCTTCCTCGCATGATGGGCTTCCAAGCCGCTGGTGCCGCACCGATCGTCAAAGGTGAACCGATCGAAGAACCGCAGACAATTGCGAGTGCCATCCGGAT
>JAAXHR010000300.1:14328-14600 GCA_012270805.1 Dehalococcoidia bacterium | reverse complement strand
GCTGCTGATGTGATGGCGCAGATTATGGGGGGCGAAGCGACGGAAGCGCAGTTCGGGGCGTTTGTAACCGCGCTTCGAATGAAGGGCGAAACGCCAGACGAGATCGCCGGGATGGCTTCGGTGATGCGTAATGTCTCTCTGCATGTGAGCCCGGGTGTCGATACTGTGGATACCTGTGGGACGGGGGGCGATGCTATGGGTTGGTTCAACATATCGACGGCTGCGTCGTTCGTGGTTGCTGGTGCAGGCGTACACGTCGCGAAGCACGGCAA
>JAAXHR010000300.1:10641-14193 GCA_012270805.1 Dehalococcoidia bacterium | reverse complement strand
GGAAGCCGGGATCGGGTTCATGTTTGCTCAGGCATTCCACCCTGCGATGAGGTTCGCTGGGCCGCTCAGGCCGCAGATCGGGATCCGGACCGTGTTCAACATCTTGGGACCGTTGACGAATCCGGCGGGTGCGAAGAGACAGGTACTGGGCGTGGCGGATAGGGCTACAGCGGAAAAGATCGCCAAGGCATTACAGCTGCTCGGGACTGACTACGCGCTGGTGGTGCATGCGGAATCGGGGGCTGACGAGGTGGATATCGAGGGTCACACTTTGATGTACCAGGTGATGCCTGACGTGTTGAAGCGACGACGAACTCGTCCGGCTGATTTCGGGTTGCCGGAGGGAAGCCGCGAACATTTGGTTGCGGAATCGGTTGAGCACAGCGCGGAGATCATTCAAACAGTGCTCTCTGGTGCAGGAGGCGAACACAACGCGCCTCCGAGCCCGGAACGGTCGCGGTACAACGTAGTTGCGATCAACGCAGCGGTGGCGTTGCTTGCGGCTGGCAAGGCAGACAGTTTCAATGATGCCGCGTTGATGGCCAAGGACAGCATCGACAGCGGAGCGGCGGCAACCAAGCTAGCCGCGCTGGTTAAGGTCAGTAGCGGGTTGGGTTAGGGCGTGTGGACATTCAGCATGAAGAGCTGTTATTAGCGTAGATATGGTGCAAACCGCAGAGATCCAATACCCGGTTGCATTCAACGATCTCAGCGATCTTGTCAAGATCGATGAAGCCCCGAGACAACGCGGGCTACGCTACTCATGCGTTCATTGCCGCGATCGGATGTCTGCCGTAGTACGCGTCACCCAACGGAAACCGCACTTTCGCCACACTAAAACTTCGACGTGCGATTCTGATTCAGCACTACATTCAACCGCGATTGAGATCATTCGGAAGGCTCACAACGAAGCTCAGTTGAATCAGACCCGATACCTGTTGACCCGTCCGTGCGAAACGAAAACGCTGGAAGAATATGACGTGAGATCTTGCGTCAACCTGGCAACAGAAATCGACCTCGCCGACGGATGGCAATCCAAAACCGAGAAATCGATCGTTGACGGAACGCGGTCTGATTTGATCTTTTCTCACGACGACGGGAGGCAGATCATCATCGAAGTTGTCAACACGCACTCGATGGAACCAGAAACCGAAACGGCGTATCGAAAGTCAGGGATCCCAATAGCCGTGGTCCGAGTTGAATGGGATACGGTGAGCGATCTTTGGGAAGGCATCCACACAGGAGAATCGCGCAATTTCACCAGCAACGAATGTGATCGGTGCGAGAGTGAACGCCTCAAATCTGAAGCCGATTTCGAGCGCCGCCGTAAGATAGTCGATCGCCAGTTGGCAAAGATGAGGCGGCAAAGCAGTCCTTACGCGAAATTTCGCCCATTTTATGAAGGTAGGCCACCGGGCGGTTCAATTAAACCTACTCCGATCTTCATGAAAACTCAACGCAAAGTATTCGCGAACGCGATCATTTTGACCGAACTCGGTTTCGTCCAACGCAATCCCGAAAAGAAGCCATGGCTTTTCTCCAAAACCGTCCACAGAAGGGCCAATGTCATCCTTTATGCTGACCTCGGCGGAAGTGACGTGATCCCCATCTATAAGGACACCGCGGCGCTACTTTACACGTCGGTCAAGTTGCGTGGGGATGATCCCAAAATCAACGCCTACATCATTCGGAAGTTCGGCGAGCGCTTACAAAAAGAAGGTGCGCAAGTACGGACTTCTTTTTACGAAGGTTTGATTTTCGAATCAATTGACGTGGACCCAGTAACGCACGTGAGCAGCAGAATCCTTGGTTCGTTACTGAAACCCGTTTATACATGAATACACCAATCGCGAATTTTCCGATTGTCTCAATAATGGATAAACCAGAGGATTTCCACTTGGGTGTCAGCACGATAAAGTCGAATATCCAGACGCCCAAAGAGTCTGTACTCGGGTTTGGAATAGTGCTTCCGCACGTGAGGACAACGCGGCGACAGTTTGAGGTATAACATGTCGGAAACCCTTTGAGGGTTTCTCGGCAGTGCCCATCCGCGCGGTGTCATTCCGAGCGGATTCATGATCTCGACGAAAGTAAAACCCACGATCAGCCGTTACGGTAACTCCTTGCGTTACCGCGATTTCCGGTGGGTGATGTTCGGAAGCTTGGGTGGTCAGTCGGCGTATTGGGCGCTGATTATCGCGCGCGGAGTGCTGGTGTTGGAGATGACGGGTTCGTCGGCATTGGTGGGGGTTGCGACGTTCGCCGCGATGGTGCCGCGATTCTTGATGCCGCCCGTGGCGGGTTATCTGGCTGATCGATTCGATCGGCGATCGGTTCTCGTCGTGGCCTATGTGTTGCAGTTTTTCAACGTGATGGCTTTGGCTGGACTGGCGTTCGCGGATTTGTTGAACATATGGATTCTGGTCATGTTGTCGTTGCTCAACGGCAGTTTCAGGGCATTCCAGATGACGGCGACTCAGGCTTTGGTGCCGAATTTGGTATCGAAGGACGATCTATTGAATGCGATTGCGCTTAACCAGTTGTCTCTGCAAGGTTCACGCCTGGTAGGACCGGCTCTGATTGCACCGGCGCTGTTGGCTGGCGGAACTAGCGCGGCGTTCCTGGCGTGTGCAGGCTTGTATGTGGTCAGCATCGTTTGTGTGATGGCCGTTCATACCCGTTCGAGCGGAGCCTTGACAAAGGGCGCGGGGATGTGGCAGAGCTTAAAGGAAGCGGGCGCATACTCATGGGCGAACCAGCAGCTACGCGTTTTATTCATTCTGATCGCGCTGCACTGTGCGATGACGATGTCGTTCGAGACGATCTTGCCAGTGCTTTCGCAAGAGGTTCTGGGTAATCCGGAGAACGCCAACACACTCATGATGGCAGTGGGCGGAGGTGCGCTCATTGGAGTTTTAGCCATTAGCGGGACGCGCAAAGCGAACAGTCGTGGAATGATACTTCTGGTTACCGGCGCGCTGAGTGGCGCTTCGATGTTGATCCTCGCTTCCGCGCGTGACCTACCACTTGCTATGCTGGGTGCCGGGGCGATGGGCGCAACGCAGGCGGCATTTATGGCGATTGCGGGAGCGATGGTGCAGTCTCTGGCTCCAGACGCGATGCGTGGGCGGATCACGGGATTCAGTCACATCATCATCGGCGGCACCATGGCGATTTTGAACCTTGTGAACGGTTTCGCGGCTGACGCTATCGGTGTCTCGAACGTGCTGTGGATACTGGGACTGGGCTTTACCGTGATCGTATTGGCAAGTCTTGGCGTTGGAACGTTGCGGAACATATACCGTGGCGTAGCACCGGTTCCAGCGGCGGCGGGATAACACTCCGAACCTTCAGGCTTCATTCGTGCGTTTGTGTGGATCGCGGGCTGTTTAAGATTAGGATTACACCGCTCATTTCGATTAGGTGCTGCTCGTGACCACCGACAACGGAAACATCTCTATTCTTGATCGCATCGTCGCGGCTAAACGCAAACGTATCGCTGAAGACAGAAACGCGACGTCTTTGGCTACCATGATCCGAGCGGCCGAAGAG
>JAAXHR010000300.1:4852-10490 GCA_012270805.1 Dehalococcoidia bacterium | reverse complement strand
GTGTTGACGGAACAGGATTTCTTTCGAGGTTCGCTCACGGATTTGGAACGTGCCGCCGATGTGGCGCACGGTCACGGTGTGGCGGTGCTGGAAAAGGATTTCGTGGTCGACGAGTACCAGATTTATCAAGCACGAGCATCTGGTGCGGACACGGTGCTGTTGATAATCGCCATCTTGGATCCAGTGCAGTATTCGGACCTGTATGACGTGGCGACGGGTATCGGCATGGAGCCGCTGGTCGAAGTTTTCGATGCTGCCGAGCTTGATGTGGCGTTGACGAGCGCCGAACCCCGGATTGTTGGTGTCAATAACCGCAATCTGAAGACGCTGACCACATCGTTGGACGTGTTCCCAGCCTTGGCGAAGCGGATCCCGGACGATGTGGTGAAGGTGGCTGAGAGTGGAATGCGGAGCGCGGACGATGTGAAGCGCATGGCAGACGCTGGAGCGAATGCGGTGTTGGTGGGCGAATCGTTGATGACTGCGGATGGCGACCCGAGCGAGCTGATATCGCAGATGGCGACGATAACGGTTTAAGGTTGTAGTTGCGTCTCTGGATTCCCGCCTGCGCGGGAATGACGTTCCGGAAAATCCTGTCTATGAGCTACGTCCCCAAGGTGAAGATTTGCGGTATCCGCGATGGCGACTCTGCAGTCGAAGCGGTCCGGGCAGGTGCTGATTTCCTAGGTGTCGTCCTGGTTGAGGGCGTCCGAAGACAGCTGACTCCTTTTCGTGCGCAAGAGGTGGTGCGAAACTACCGAATTCGCGCGCGAGATCACCGTATTAAGCGGTTGCGGGAAAAAGGATCGAAGGTCGTCGGGCTTTTCAGGAACCAAGATGCCCGTTGGGTTAACAAAACCGCACAACAGGTCGACCTCGACTGTGTGCAACTCAACGGAGAAGAGGATGAAGCTTACATGCGAGCGATGTGGAAACCCGTGATCCGACAGGTCCGGGTCAAATCCGACATGTCGCAGGGCGAGCTGAGCGACTTGGTGGGTCACCATCTTTCTCTCGATCGCATCGTGTTGCTGGATCGATACGACGAAGCCGCGCCAGGTGGGACCGGAAAGACGTTCGATTGGAGCATCGCCGAAGGGATTGCCAACCGCGAAGGAGTGCTTCTCGCAGGCGGTCTCTTCCCCGAAAATGTCGGCGATGCGATCCAACAACTGAGTCCGTGGGGCGTTGATGTTTCCACAGGCGTGGAAACGGATGGGATCAAGGATCACTCGAAGATTCGAGAGTTTATAGAGACGGCGAAATCGGTTTAATTTACGCACCTCGGCGGTCGGCGTGCCCCTTTATCTATCCCTCTTATCGGGGTACGAGGCAGGCTCTGGACATCCCCAAGGGTTGTTTGCCCGCCCCTCCCCTTTGATGCCCAAGGAGGAATTGAAGAGGGGTTTAGATTCCTCGCTACGCTCGGAATGACAGCCCTGTATGACCCCCTGCGCTCGTCGCGCTTACTCCCTCTTAATCTCCCCCAGAGGGGAGGGGACGGGTTGCTGCGCGAAGGGGACGAATTGTATGCAAGCCGTCTATACTTTCCTAGCATCTAATCCGAGGATCGGAAGTTTGCGCGCGGAGGCGACGTCTTGAAGGTAGCTCAGATCGGCACTAAACATGGTCACGCGGCTGGCGTTTACCGAGTGATGCTGGAACATCCGGGCGTGGAAGTGGTAGGGTGCTACGAACCAGACGCTGAGCGTAAGGCGTTTTGCGCTGAGTCGGGCGATTGGGAAGATGCGATCTGGCTGAATTCGATCGACGAGATTTTGGACGACCCGGAGATCGTGGCGGTCGCATCGGAGGGCGCGAATCGGGAGAGTCTCGCGCACACCGAGGCGATAGTCCGCGCGGGCAAACACTGCTTCTACGACAAACCGGCGGGCGATGATTTTCATCGCTTCATGCGCGTTATCGAGGATGCCCGAGATCAGAACTTGCAGGTGACACTCGGTTACATGTTCCGCAAGCACGACGGCTTCGAACGGATGGCGAACTGGGTGAGGTCAGGATTTCTTGGTCATGTTTTTCAGATCCGCGCACATATGTCCACTTGGTTGCCAGAACGTTCGACGGGCGGGCAGTACACGGACCGACAAGGTTTGTCGTATCACCGAGGCGGTGTGCTCTACGACCTTGGCGGACACATGCTTGATCAGATTGTTTGGATGATGGGGAGGCCGGAGCGCGTGACCTCTTATCTGCAGAACGCGACATCATCGACCCGGGATTTCATGGACAACACGCTGGCGGTGTTGGAGTATTCGAACGCGCTGGTGACGCTGGACATCGCGGCTATGGAGCCGCGTCCGATGGCACGGCGATTCGAGATTTACGGCACTGAAGGCTCGGCGATCATGGAGCCATTCGAACCCGCGGATCAGCTCCGGCTGTGCTTGACCGAAACGAAAGGCGGCTATGAAGAAGGGGTGACGATGCTCGATCTGGAGGATCGAAGGCGGTATGTCGACACGTTCGCGGCGTTCGTAGACACGATCGAGAGCGGGGCACCGCCGCTCCGCAGTCGGGAGCATGAGTTGTTGGTGCAGGAGACGTTGATGCGATGCACTGGTGGGTTGGCCAGTTAATTGGACTGCAATGCGGATTTCGTGTTGAAAACGTTTAGCTATATCAACCCATTGCAATGAGTACGCGACGACGGGGTACCAAAACTAGGTCGTTCGGCGCGGGCACTCGCGAGAATCACGATGCCAGCGCTTATTACGCGCGTCAGTTGATGCCGATCGGTCTCGACGCGGAGATAGACCCCAAGCCACGGCCTGAAAATTTCTTGCCGGAGACGGCTCGAAATCGATTTTTTCTAAAAAGCAGCGAACACATGGACGATCTACCAGATCGCTGCGTTCATTTGATGGTTACGTCGCCGCCGTATAACGTGGGCAAGGATTACGACAACGATCTGTCGATGGCGGAGTATCTTGAACTGATACGTAGTGTTATGAGCGAAACCTACCGCGTTCTTGTGGACGGCGGAAGAGCGTGCGTCAATGTTGCCAACATAGGTCGCCGACCCTACATCCCGGTTCATGCATACATCATCCAAATCGCTGCCGATGTAGGGTTCTACATGCGTGGCGAGATCATCTGGGACAAAGGCATGAGCGGATCATCGACGGCTTGGGGCAGTTGGATGTCGCCAGCGAATCCGACATTGCGGGATACGCACGAATACATCCTCGTGTTCCAAAAACCTCCGTTCGGACGTAAACGGGTGGAAGGACGCGAATCGACGATCGACAGGGATGATTTCTTGGAGCACACTAAGAGCACTTGGAGTTTTCCGCCAACTTCGGCAAAACGGGCGTTGCACCCTGCACCTTTTCCGATTGAATTACCACGCCGGTTGATTGATCTTTACACGTTCTCGTGTGAGGTAGTTCTAGATCCGTTCATGGGTTCGGGCACGACGGCGGTAGCGGCAGTGGAAAGTGGACGCGTATTCGTCGGTTACGAAATTGAAGCGGCTTACATCGAAACGGCGTTGGGGCGTGTTGCCGGGGTTCGTGCGCAGGCATTGAGCTCGTGATCCCCAACGAAATCATCGCTGTGGTCGCATCCGCGATTGTGGCGTATCTGCTTGGTTCGTTGCCGGTTGCGGTGTTTGTTGCGAAGGTTGCAGGGGTCGATATATTCAAGGTTGGGACGGGGAATCCGGGGGCTTCGAATGTTTTTCGGAAGGTGGGGCGGAGGTATGGCGCGGTCGTGTTTGGGTTGGATATCGCGAAGGGCGTTGTTGCGGTGATCGCGGCGATGCTGCTTGGTTGTCCGGATGTGTTTCTACCAGTAGCGTCGGCATTTGCCATCGTAGGTCACTGGTTGCCGGTTTTCATGCGATTCAAGGGCGGCGCGGGATTGGCGACCGGAGTAGGTATCGGTGTGGCGTTGCTTGGAGTTTGGGGATTAGTCGCTACGGTGGCCGGGCTTGCGGCACTGCCTATCATCAAGGATGGCCCTAGGGCGGCGGCGGTCACTTTAGTCGTGGCGGTTGTGACGGCGTTTTTGACGGGACCGAATTGGGTGGCACTCGGCGGGATGGTATTGGTTCTTGCGATGCTAGTGGCGCGGTTGTTTTTGGTGGAGTATCCGAAAGATCGGCGTGGCGAGAGACCTGATCCACATATCTGAAATCGGTGTTGGTGCCTTCTTAAGCTCCTCCTAGAAGGTTTCTTTTAGTCCCTTTCCTCGGGCATACCCCGCTCGCATATCGGGAAAGGATGCCCGTTGTATATTGGATTGGTGTTGCGAGTAGCGGCGAAGGATAGTCTGGAGACCCGAAAGATGACGACGAGTCAGGAATACAAGGATTTAGAGGCCAAGTACTACATGCAGGTAGTGCGACGGATGCCGCCGGTGCTGGTTCGGGGCGAAGGCTCTCGGGTTTACGACAACGATGGTAAGTCTTATCTGGACTTCACAGCAGGATGGGCGGTGCTCAACATGGGACACTCGCACCCTGCGGTGACCAAAGCCGTCAGCGAGCAGGCTGGCAAGATCATGCAGATGTCGAACCTGTTCTACACGACGCCGCAACTTCCGTTAGCCCAGTTCATCGTTGAGAACTCGGATGTGGACCGGGTGTTTTTCTGCAACTCTGGTGCGGAGGCCAATGAAGGTGCTAGCAAATTGGCGCGCAAGTGGGGGCGCAAGAATTTGGACGGGGCTTACGAGATAATCACGGCTCTGGATTCGTTCCATGGTCGGACGCAGGCGATGATGGCGGCGACTGGACAGCCGCACTACCAAGACAACTGGACGCCATTAATGCCGGGATTCGTCAACGTGCCGTACAACGACCTCGACGCCATCAAGGGGGCATACGTCGAGGGAAAGACGTGCGCGGTTTTGCTTGAGCCGGTCCAGGGCGAAGGTGGCGTGAACGTTCCCGACGAGGATTACCTAAAGCGCGTGCAGGATTTCTGCAAGGAGAAAAACATCCTCTTCATGCTTGACGAAGTGCAAACCGGAATGGGACGTTTGGGCACGGTTTTCGGGTACCAACGTTTCGAAGGCGTTGAGCCTGATGTGATGACGCTTGGCAAGGCTGTGGGTTCTGGTGCGCCGCTCGGAGCGTTCGCGTGCAAGGAGTTTTGCTCGGTGCTTGAGCCTGGGGATCACGGATCGACGTTCGGCGGAAACGCGCTAACGACTGCGACCGGTGCTGCGGGCGCACAGGCTTTGTTGGACGAAGATGGACCGGGGCAGGCTATGCGGAATGGCGAGTACCTGATGGGCAAGCTAAATGCGTTGAGGGAAGAACACCCGGTCATCACCGAGGTTCGTGGCATGGGGATGCTGGTCGGCGTCGAGATGTCGGAGGAGTTGTCTGCAGGGCTGATTGCCGATTGTCTAGACAACGGACTGTTGCTGAACGCGGTGCGACCGAACATGCTACGGTTCATGCCGCCATTGAACGCCAGCACTGAAGAGATCGACGAGGCAGTAGAGATACTATCGGCGGCGTTGAGCAAGGCCGCCGCGGGCGGTTAACTACCCGTCTGCGCGGCGCCATCTGCCGCAACCGCTGGAGACGAAACCGGTGTCTGTCGGTTCGATCGTCACCTCGATCCTGGTGGTGTTGAATGATCGGCGCACCTGCGCGCCGATCGGT
>JAAXHR010000300.1:366-4815 GCA_012270805.1 Dehalococcoidia bacterium | reverse complement strand
ACTCGCTGCCATCGGCAAGTCGGCCTAGGCCGTCCGTCGATGAAACGTGCGGTGGGCACTTTAGCGACGTAGTTGCCGGGGACGACCTCGGTACCGACGCGGTAAACGCCATCATCGAAAGTCTCGTACGGGGCGAGTGGGAGCCTGTCCTCGATTTTGCGCCAAATGTCGCATCCGTACGTGACGAACCCTACATCCGTCGGTTCGATAGTCACGATCCAGCGATCGTTTGTCTTCCCGGCGATGAGAGCGGCCGTAGTCTCGCCTGTGAAGTCGTCTACGATGCGCCACCTGCAACTGCCGAGTCTCCGAGGCGTGGCATAGTATGTTCCCGGCTCGATATGCAAGCCAACGACGTAGGATCCGTTGCTGAACATTCTCGGCGGCTCAGGTTGCGAAGGCTGATGCGTATCTAGCGGTACCCATTCACCGCAACCCGCCGAAGCGAAGCCTACATCGGTCGGTAGGATGGTCGCGATCTTCGGTCCGGAGGCGATGATCTCAACGATGTTGCCGGAGGTCCAAGTGAAATCGGCTAATCGGCGCCATCGGCACATCGCGATGTCTGTACTCGTCGCGATGTACGTGCCGGGTAAGATATTTACGCCGACTCGATAAGTGCCGTCCGAGAACGTCGATGCGACGATGATGTCTTCCTCTACTTCGCTAGGTCCGTCCGCGGGCTGAGCCTCGTCGTCAACCAGGCTCGCGGGATCAGATCCTGGGGCATCATCCGCGTCGAGTCTGTTCCAAGTTCCGCAACCGCGCGATCGAAACCCTTTATCAGATTCGAGAATAGTGGCGATTGCCTGCCCGGCACTACGATAATCGTTGATCCGATTGAAGGTGTCGCCGTCGAAACCTGTGAGCCGGCTCCAGAAGCAATTCGAATCTTCGACCGCGTCCGCGATGTAAGTGCCCTGCCCAATGTCCTGATTGACGATGTAGATGCCACTCTCAAACGAATCTGGGAATTCTGCCGTCGAAACGGGTGATTCTGTCGTCATCAACGTCCAAATGCCGCATCCGTCGGAGTAGAAACCCACATCGTAGCTATGGATAGTGGTTACGGACTGGCCCACTGACTGCTCAGAAACGGTGTAGTCCTTCGGCTCACCAGTGAATGCCGAAAGGCGGCTCCAATAGCAGACCCTGCCATCCGGTTGTTTAGCGATATACGTGCCCGATGAGATTTCGGTGTCAACCGCCCACGTGCCGCGCTCGAAAGTTGTGAGCACCTCCGATTGGGCATCGAAGACGAATGGCTCCCATCCACCACACCCGTAGCTCTTGAACACGGCATCGTTCGTTTCGATCTCGGCGATGTTGCGCCCCGTCGGGATGCGCACCGCGGGGTTGTTGCCGAATCCGGTTCCAAATCCCGTGAACCGACGCCACGAGCATCCTCCTCTCTCCGAGCCTGGCGATGCATAAATGCCCGGCGATATGTGCAGGTTGACGACGTGCTCACCGTCGCCGAAAGTCTCGGCCGGGTCCGCGTCAACCTCGGAGTCGAACTGCGTCCAAAGGCTGCAATCGATGGATCGGAATCCAACCGGGGCTTCGGGCAACTCGACGATCCCCCGCAAAATGCCGCCACCGCTGTTCAAGATGTCTTCACTGCGTCCAGTGAATCCACCTAGCAGGAACCATCGACAGTCACGTCCCTCCACGGCGTCTGCGATGTAGACCCCCGGTTGCACGTCAACGCCCACGGCGAACGTTCCGGCGCCTATCGTGGGCTCCGGTTCAGCATGAACATCGGCGGGGTCGAATCGCTCCCAAGGCCCGCATCCATCGCTGTAGAAGCCCGTGTCCGACGATAGGATAGTTACGATCTGCCGTCCGATGGATTGGTATCCGCCACTGAAATTTGGTATCGAAATGCCGAACGGCGAGTTCCGGAACCATCTGCAAACGTTGTCTCCCGAATTCGCCACATAGTGGCCCGGCTCGATGTCAACGCCGACCACATGCGAACCGTCGTTGAGCTCCGATAACGGTTCAGCCGGTCGGTCGTCTTCTCGAATCTGCCAGTTACCACATCGGATCGAGTAGAAGCTGCCGTCGCCGATCTTTAGCTCCACGATCGGCTCACCAACCCTCCACCACGTAACCAACCCGTCAAAGTTCGTCTGATATGTGAAGTCGGTGCGCGTGAACCACAGGCAACGTCCCTGGTTCTGATCTGCGATGTAGATGCCAGGAGCGATATCGACTCCGACCTCGTACAAGCCCTCGCCGAACGTCTTTAGCAGATGCTTTCGTCCGCGCGTTTGATGGGGCCTCCACTCGCCACAGCCGGCGGTCTGCAAGAGCGTGTCGCTTTCCGTGATCGTCACGATCGCCCTGCCCCGAAACGTTGGGTTGCGTTGCGCGCCGTCGATGTCGGTGATGCTCAGCGCGCAGATGCCATCTTCGAATTCCGCGAAGTATGTGCCCGGGGCGATGTCAATGCCAACGCGGTGGGAGCCGTCGGAGAACGTGGTGGGGATGGCGTCTGCTGCTGCGACTTGCCCAATCGCGCCTATGGTCAGTGTCGCGACGACCACGAGGGCCGCGCGGATAATAGGTCGAGAATGCTTCACACTATCGAATATTAACGCCGCACGGTTCGCGGCGAGACCGGCTTCGAAGAAAACGGCTATCGAGCGTCGCGCATGGTCTGGCGCTTCATCTGGGTCCTGGCCGGGAGGCTGTAGATATCGATGAAGCCTACTGCGGCGGCATGATCGAACTCGTCTTCGGTGGAGTATGTTGCCAGCTCGAAGTCGTAGAGGGAGTACGGGGATCGTCTTCCGGTGACGGTTGAGGAGCCTTTGTAGAGTTTGACGCGGACATCCCCGGTCGTGTATTTCATGACGGAGTTGACGAAAGCATCGAGGTTTTCGCGGAGTCCGGTGTACCAACGCCCGTCGTATACGAGGTCGGCGTAGAGTTGTGCGAGTTGGGCTTTTACTCGTTGCTGGTCGCGTGAGAGGGTTGCGGTTTCAAGGGCTGACAACGCTTGATAGAGGACTACGGCGGCGGGTGTTTCGTAGACTTCGCGTGATTTGATGCCTACGAGGCGGTTTTCGAGGTGGTCGACTCTGCCGACGCCGTGGGATCCGGCGAGGAGATTTAGCTGCTCTATGAGTTCGACGAGGTCCATCTTTTCGTCGTTGAGCGCGACGGGTACACCCTCTTCGAATGAGATGGAGACTTCTTCGGCTTCGTCGGGCGTCTGATCCGGAGCTTGCGTCCAGGAGAAGGCGTCTTCGGGGGGAGCGAACCATGTGTCTTCGAGGTCTTCACCTTCGATGGCGAGTCCCCAAATGTTGCGATCGATGGAGTATACGCGTTGGTCGTCGCCAACTTCGCGTAGTTCGAGGCCAGCGCGGGTTGCGAATTCTTTTTCTTCGTCGCGGGTCATGTCCCACTCGCGTGCGGGAGCGATTATGCGAAGTGATTCGCCGTGTGCGGCGAGGGTTTTGATGCCGGCATCGAAGCGGACTTGGTCGTTTCCTTTTCCGGTGCATCCGTGTGCGACAGCGACGGCTCCGACTTGACGGGCGGCCTCGACGAGCTTCTTGGCCATTAAGGGTCGGCCGAAGGCGGTGGAGAGCGCGTATGCGGATTCGTACATTGCTCCAGCTTTGAGACCAGGAATGATGAAGTCGCTGGCGAATTCGTCTTTGACGTCCCAGACTAGGGATTCGACGGCTCCGGCGGATGCGGCACGTTCTCGGATGCCTTCGAGTTCGGGTCCGCCGCCGATGTCGACGGTGAGGGCAACGACGTCTAGATCGTAGTTTTCACGGATCCAGACGATGGAGATGGTGGAGTCCATTCCACCGCTGTAAGCAAGCACGCACTTGTCTCTGGCCATTGGTTGGTGAGTTCCCTGATTGGTGTTGATTAAAAGGGTTAGGTAGGCGATATGCCTCAACTTTCAATCGTAAAACGGGTGCGTCGGTGGCTATCGAGAGTTGAGCGATGCGCCTTCCATTTCAAGGAGACGAGCTTTTAGTGGGAGACCGATAGTGCCGCCGAATCCGTGGAGGTTGCCACTGGAGCCGATAACTCGGTGACAGGGAATGATTATGGGGATAGGGTTGGTGGCCATTGCTCTGCCGGCGGCGCGGGCGGATTTGGGATTGCCGGACGCTTGTTCGGCGAGCCAGGCGTAGGTTCGGGTTTGACCACGAGGGATGGTGCGGCAAGCGGCTCTAGCGCGCTGGGTGTATGGGTTCCAGTCGGAGTCGTCGATGGGGATGGTATCGAGTAAGACTGATTCTCCGTTACAGTAGCGGGTCAGAAGCTGCTTGGCTTCGTTCAGTGCCTTGTCGGGTTCGGCGGGCGATCCGTTTGCGATGCCCGAGATGGCTTCGAGCGCGGTATCGGGTGTCGGCTCGGGTAGCGAGGTTCGGACGATGCCGCGTTCGGTTGAGGCGATGGCGATCCATCCGA
>JAAXHR010000300.1:0-323 GCA_012270805.1 Dehalococcoidia bacterium | reverse complement strand
TTGTAAGGCTGGGCGCGTTTGGTTGAACTGCCGGTATTTCTGAGCTAGGATGTGCGGGATTGGGAATGATTTGAGGGATGGTAAGGATGGTGTTAGTTTTTGGTGTGTTGCGGTGGTGCGAGGTGTGGATGGTGTGGCCCCACTCCTCTGCCCGGGCATACCCCGCTCGCGTCGCGTCGCTTGTTCGCGTCCCTTTCGCCCAGCGAAAGGGGCGTGGGACTCCTTTAGTCTTCGCTCAAGAAAGGGGGATCAGGTGGTGAAGCGGTATTGTTCTTGGGCTTCGTCGGGGATGTAGGCGGGGGTCATGCCGAAGAGGGTCATGA
>JAAXHR010000024.1 GCA_012270805.1 Dehalococcoidia bacterium | reverse complement strand
GTCGTAACGGGACCAGCTCCGTCGTTGTAGGCATCGTATTCGGCCCAGTTCTTGTCGCTCCATACGTGTTCTGGGACGATGTAGGTGCCAGAGTCACCCTTGTAAATCACAACTTCTGCGTGGAATCTTGGCGCCGGGAAGTTGAAGTGAATCTTTACTGTCAAATCATCAACAATTTCAGCTTCCTTGACGAAGGTTTGGAACACTCCGCCGCCTCGAACTTCGCTACCCAATTCGGCCAAGGTGTTGAACGTGTAGGCCACGTCCTCAGCGTTGAACTCTTCTCCGTCGCTCCACAAAACTCCGTCGCGCAGGTTGTAGGTCAACTCGGTCGCTGCGGCATTGTAGGAGAAGTCTTCGGCCAGCCATGGATAGCTGTTGCCGTTCAAGCTGTCAGCGTAGAACAGCGGCTCGTGGAAGAAGATGACGCCCTTCTGGTGTGTACCGCCAAGAGCGTACGGGCTCCACATACGAAGCGCTACGCCACCGCCAAAGCGAGTACCGACCACGACGGTCTTGTTTCGAGGAACTGCCGAAACGACTTCGACTTCCTTGATGACTTCGACTTCCTTNNTCTTTGACGACCTCGACCTCTTTCACCACCTCCACTTCCTTCTCAACGACGACCGTCTGGATAATCGTCTCAGGCTCGGGACTGCCACATGCAACTGCGAACGCGACGATCGCCAAAACGGGCAATACCAACAGGCTCATCCGAGCTCGTTTCAAACTAGATTTCAAGTGCCAACCTCCATTCAAGGGCGGGTGTCACGAGAGCGGTCTAGACCGCTCATCGAAACTACATTCGGTTAACGCCAATCTGGCGCTCCAACTTTTCAACTGTAATTTCTGACTACTTCATGGTCAAACCGAAACCACATGCCCACACGTATTGATTCAACGCGTGTTGTACGCTGAAAAGCTTAGGTGCATTACCAAAAAACCACCATAAACCTGATGCAAATCGCCACGCAACTAACACGTTCCGTCACCCGTCGGGCTCTACTAGCTACGCTCTCTGGCGCAGTCGTCGCGGCGGCTGCCCTACTGGCTGTCTCTTGCACCAGCGAAGATCCGACCGCGACTCCGCAACCGACCGCCACGTCAGAACCGCCTCAGTCAGCATCACAGGGCGACCCGCAAACATCAACGCAATCCATTGACGAGATGATGAACGAACCTGTCTATCCGTTCACAAACATCGCCCCACTCGTTTTAGTAGACCCGGAAACCGGTGAAGATTTGTGGATGATCGAGAACCGGCATCCCGGAGTCGCGATCTTCGACTATGACCGCGACGGAGATATGGATTTCTACGTGACCTCCGCAGAAATCGAAGCACTACTTCCCGATACCACGGGCGGCCCCAACCGTCTCTTTCGAAATGACGGAGGCCACGTCTATACCGAAGTCGCAGAAGAGGCGGGTGTCGATCTTCCAATAGCCAACAGCACTGGCGTCGCAGCATGCGACATCGACAACGACGGTTACCAAGACCTTTACGTCGCCTCGTACGGCAGAATCGGCGACAACTTAGACTATCGAGCCGCGCGATACTACTCCGAACTTCCAGACATCATTAAAGACAGGCTCTTTAGGAACTTAGGCGACGGAACATTCGAAGAAATCACAGAATCGGCGCTCGGAAACGCCGCAAATCTTCGTTCCGGATTCAGCGTAGGTTGTTCCGACGTAAACAACGACGGATGGATCGACATATTTGTCAGCAATCGAGTCGATCAGGACTTCCTTTGGTTCAATCGACCCGACCATCACGGCCACTACAACGTCCTATATATAAACAACGGCGACCTAACCTTCACGGACGTGACCGAAGAAGCGGGGCTGCGTTACGGTCCGATTCTGATGCGCGACCCGTTCGGAGACGATATCGGATGGCCGGATCCCGTGACTGGCGAAATCGTGCCCGGCTACAACCCGGACCTCATCGACGCATCGGGCGAGTACGTCGGAGAACCCACCGGACAGACCCTCGCTGCGCTCTTCTTCGACCACGACGATGACGGCGATGCCGACCTCTGGCTCGCAGATGACGGCAGCAGATTGAAGGTGTTCCGTAACGACTCGACCAAAACCGACATCAAGTTCACTCAGATCAGCCGCGCAATGGGTGTCGACATGATGGGTGCTTGGATGGGATTCGCCCTCGGAGATTACGACAACGACCTCGATTTGGACATCTTCGTCACCAACATCGGATATCACCCTCTCACCCGCGAGGCCCCGACTACGCCCTCCGGCGACTGCGCGTACGGACACCAGTACGGATGGGGAACCTGTTTCCACTTCCTGTTACGCAACGACGGCGTTCGCGAAGTTGAAGGCGTAGGAATCGTCGGAGTCTTCAACGACATCGCCGGTGCCACCTATGTCGCACCGAACGAAGTGATGCCGCCAATGGCACTCGATCCGACTCAGATCGACGAGGAGTGGCAAGTGCCAACCGGCCTCGCCGCCTATGACTTCGGTTTCGGCACCGTATTTTTCGACTACGAAAACGATGGCGATCAAGACCTGTACTGGCTAGGCGCAATGTCCGACCGCGGCGAAGCTCCAAGCGGGCACCTCTTCCCCGGCGCGGGACGCATGCTCAGGGGCAACGGCGCCGGAGACTTCCAAGACATCACCGTAGAGGCCCGCGTGCTCGACATCCTCGGAGTTGACTACTCCATCCTCGACCCGAACGATCCCAACTTCAACCGATCCGAGCAGCGGATCAGCCCAGCCTTCCACGAGAACGGCAAGGGACTCGCCAAAGGCGACCTCAACGGCGACGGATACGTAGACCTCATCGGCACTAACAGCAACGGCTGCCGTCTTGCAGGACAAAACGAGTGCAACTGGGAAGCCGGGCCGCTCTTCATGTGGATGAACGCTGGCGGCGATCGCAGCTGGCTAACGCTCCGGCTCATCGGCGGCATGGCCGTGGGCGATACCGGAAGCAACGCCGACAGCATCGGCGCACGCGTCTACGTCGAATACTCTAACGCTGACGGCTCCACCGGTGAGCAGGTACAAGAACTCACCGGCAGTTCGACCTTCCTCTCGATGAACAGTCTGGAACTCACATTCGGCCTCGCCAAAGCCAGCAACGTTGACAAAATCACGATCGAGTGGCCGAGCGGCGTCAATCAAGTGATCGAAGATATCGCGGTGAACCAGCGTATCGAAATCACTGAAAACCAACCATTGGAGTAACCTTCGTACATCCGCATTCATTGGCACCTCAATAGTGATACAACCCAGAAGACCTGAAAACTTGGACCCGCAGGTTGAACGCGCCATCGCAATGACGCGCATCATCCGGCCACCGCGCAAAGCGCTCTCGACGTTTGGATCCACCGTCATCAACTACCACGTCGTCTCCCAACCCGTCTACGAAGGCATCTTCGAAGACGAGCACAAAGATACTGTGATCAGACACGGCTTGGTCAGAGCCGATCGACCGCAGATCGTCACTCCCGGATACCTTTCTCGCTCTGAAGGTTTCGGTCAAGAAGCCTCCGAATACCTCGAGTACTTGACCAATCGATACGGCTCGGATGTGCCCGGGCTTCTCTACAAATACAAGAACGAACCTCAGTCCACCGATACCGTCACTGGCGAACCCATACAAGTCGCCGCCAAAATCCGTGACGAGATCGAACGAGACGACAAGCCGCTACACACAGTTCTCCTCGGCGTCGACGAACTGTGGGACGTCTCCGTAATGAAGTTCATCTACGAGTTCACGAACGAATCGGCCAAATCAAACTTCAGCGAACTCAACGAACGCAACCTCCTTGACGACGAGGGCGGCGTGCCGCGCGACGCGCGGCTCCGCATCGATGACCTGTTGCGAAGGGCGCATCGCCGCGAAGTGGACCCGTCGGACGTTCACGAGGAGCTGATGCGTTGGGGCCTATTCGAGGAGTATCAGGAACAGTTTTTCAGGATCTTCCGCCGGGACGGCTAGGCGTCCAGCACCTCGACACCCGCGTGAATCATCGCATCGATTGCCGCGGCCGTGTCCCCGGACGCTAGCTCCACGCCCTTCATGCAGTTCCGGTAGACCACGGTCGAGAGCCCGCGCCGGCGAGCATCGAGAGCCGTCTCCTTCACGCAGTAGTCCGTCGCAATGCCGACGACATCAACCTGTTCTGCACCGCGCTCCTGAAGAATCCGTTCCAGTGCAGTGTCTGATTCGCTACCCGTCTGAGGATCACGGACCGAGAACCCGGAATAACCGTCTTCGCCACCCGTACCCTTGCGAACGAACTCCCCGTCTGGCACAACGACAAGCTCACCGTAGAATTCGGCGCCCCAAGTATCACCGACGCAGTGCACCGGCCAGATCCCCCCATCCTTCGCGAAGTGAGGCGTAACCTCTGGATGCCAATCCTGCGTGTACACGATCAACCGTCCTTCGGATCGAACATTCGAAATCATGCTGTTGATGTTCGGCACGACGG
This sequence comes from Dehalococcoidia bacterium, assembly GCA_012270805.1. GTDB lineage: Bacteria > Chloroflexota > Dehalococcoidia > Lucifugimonadales > Lucifugimonadaceae > Bin127. The sequence goes on along the minus strand of JAAXHR010000024.1, from coordinate 14,619 downwards.
ACTGTGCATCTTGGACGTAGAGGCTCCCGCGCGGATCCACAAAGTCGTTTTGCACATCGACCACGATGAGCGCGGTGTTTTGCGTGGACAAAGTAACCAACTCGCTGAACTTCGAAGCATCGTCTGTCATCGATTTTCGCATATCCTAGTTGCAGCAGATCGTACAACGAAGACGGTCTGCCTAAGTCAAACGAAAGGCATATTGATATGACTGGCCGATACAAAGCGGCAATCGTGGGCTGCGGTGGGATCGCGCAGGCGCACATGGATGGGTACTCGATGGTCGACTCCGTCGATGTCGTCGCATGTGTCGATCCGATTCCAGAAGCGCGCCAGATGTACGTGGACGATTGGGGAATCCCTCAGTCCTACGCCACCTTGGAAGAATGTGCATACGATGCCGAACCCGACATCGTCAGCGTCTGCACTTGGCATCTGCTCCACGACCCGCTAACCGTAGAGGCCGCTGGATACCCGTCGATCAAAGCCATCATTTGCGAAAAACCCATGGCCATCGGCATGGGACGCGCAAACCGGATGGTCGAGGCGTGCGACGCGAACGACGTGAAACTCGTCATCAGTCACCAACGACGATTCACGCCCGGATGGAACAAGGCGAAGGAACTCGTAGAAGCCGGCGCCATCGGCATCCCGCTCCGGGTCGACATCCGCGTCAAAGAGGGACTAGCAAACTGGGCCACGCACTCGATCGACGGCGCAAAGTTCATCCTCGGCGATCCTAAGCCACGCTGGGTCATGGGCGCAGTCACCCGAACCACCGACAAATACGAACGAAACACGCCCATCGAAGATGCCTGCATCGGTCTCGTCATGTTCGACGACCCTCTACAGTTCTTCATCCAGTCCGACCTCTGGGACAACGATTGTGACGCCGGCAAGTTCTTCATCCGCGGAACCGAAGGCATGTTGCATGTCCGCGAGACGATCTTGAAACTCTTCAACGCTGAGACAAACGGATGGCAAGATGTCGACTTGAACCTACAAGAAGGCGATCAAGCCATCGGCGGAAACATGAACGCTAAACAGGTCGAAGAGCTCGTCCGTTGGCTCGACGGCGGTTCCGAGCACCGCAACGCCGGACACATCGCCCGCGACACCGTCGAGATCATGATGGCGATGTATGAATCGGCGCGTCAGAACAAAGTCATCTACATGCCGATGGAAGAGCAGGAATACCCGCTTGAACTCATGATCGAAGAGGGCAAGGTGGTCGTTGAGGAGCCGGGCCGATACGATATCCGCGGCTTCTTGGACCGCAGCAACATCGACGAGGCCCGTTACGCGCAGCTGAAAGAAGACGGCGTCAGCCACCACCAGGCGATGCGGATCCTGCACGACGAGATGGCGCGCAGATGATCGGCGTGTCGTGCGGAGAATACGCACTCTTCGCGACCCTGCAACGCATCTAAGCATCGCGTGATCACATTTTGCGGAGATTAGACCGCTTAATCTCCGCAGATTATGTGGATATCAATTGAATATGCGGCGAATAGCGTTTATAATAACCGCATATGACGCGGTTCAAATACATACACGAACATCCCGATTGGCCCAACCTTCACTGGCGCCAAGACGAGCTTACAGACTTGCTGGCCAGGGTCAGACATCAGCAGGGAATGTTGCTCGGGCAGATGACCACTCTTGGATTCGATCTCCGGCAAGAGGCCGAGCTGAACGCGATCACCGAGAATGTCGTCAAGACGAGCGAAATAGAAGGTGAGGTGTTGAATCCGGATGAAGTGCGATCATCTGTCGCCTCGCGCCTAGGTATCGACATCGATGGTGTGGCACCCGCCAATCGCAATGTAGACGGCATCGTTGAACTTATGCTGGATGCCACTGCGAACTGCGGGGAGGAGTTGACTCAGGAGCGACTTTTCGGCTGGCACTCTTTGCTCTTTCCCTCTACATGGACCAGCGCGGGTCCAATCACCATCGGCGCCTGGCGTCAGCCCGATCGAGGCCCGATGCGAGTCGCTTCCGGATTCTACGGCCAGGAACGTGTTCATTTCGAGGCGCCTGCGGCGGATCGGATCAAAACCGAGGTGCGAGCGTTCCTGACATGGTTCAACGCGCCGAGAACCGGCGACGATGTACTCAAGGCCGCGCTCGCGCACTTGTGGTTCGTGACAATTCACCCGTTTGACGACGGCAATGGGCGCATTGCCAGGGCCATCGCTGATCTGGCCTTGGCCAGGTCCGACGGCGTCTCGCAGCGTTTCTACAGCATGTCGTCGCAAATCCACCGGGAAAGATCGGATTATTACGCCACACTCGAACTGACGCAGAAGGGCACCATGGATGTCACGAACTGGATGATCTGGTTCTTGGATTGTCTGGGACGCGCCATCACGGACGCTCAAGATATCGTCGCGCCCGCGATCGTCAAGGTACGGTTCTGGGAAACGGTCTCCCACGTGCCGTTGAACGATCGCCAACGCAAAGTCTTGAGACGCTTAGTGAACGGTTTCGAAGGGAACATGACATCTACGAAATGGGCGAGGATGACTAAATCCTCTCAAGACACAGCGCTGAGGGACATATCAGACCTTGTAGCGAAGGGCGTTCTCGAACGCGGCCCGGCGGGCGGACGTAGCACCAGCTATTCGTTGGTCAGCACTGAATCGGAGCGCACATGACCCTCACCGGCACAATTGACCACGACTGTGCTCCGGCTCGAAAATGGATCGAGCCGGAACACGCCTAGCGAGTCAAGTCGTTTATTGGCTACTCGGCATCTTCGAGTAGATGTGGTGTGCCAATCGTCCGATGGGCATTGATTGGAGCCAGACCTTGCCGTGCCCCTGCAGCGTGGCGAGGAACAGACCTTCACCACCTGCAAACATCGATTTCAGGTTGCCAGCGCGCTGGATATCGTACTCGATGCCCTCTTGGAAGGCGACGATACAGCCAGAGTCGACGCGCAGTCGTTCGCCTTGCAGGTTCCGCTCGATGATCGTGCCGCCAGCGGACATGAAGATGTGACCGTCGCCTTGCACCTTCTGCAGGATAAAGCCCTCACCGCCGAAAAATCCAGCGCCTAGGTTCCTTTGGAACGCGACTGTGATCCCAGTGTCGCCCGAACCGCACAGAAAAGCGTCTCGTTGCGCCAAAACAGTGCCTCCCAGACCACCCAAATCGATAGACACGATCTTGCCCGGGGCTTCCGACGAAAAAGCGACGATCTGGTTCTGATTGCTGGTGTTCTCGAAGTGGGTGACGAATATGCTCTCGCCCGCCAGCATCCGAGCGCCGGCATTCATGATGCCACCAAGCAATCCACCACCGCCTCCACCTGGACGTTTGCCCATCTTAGACTCGAACTCAATGCCAGGCTCCATGTACATCATCGCTCCCGCTTCCCCAATGATCTCTTCGCCCGGAGCAAGCCGAACCTCCAGCATCTGCAAATCATCGCCGATGATACGGTACTGGAAGTTCCCAGCATTCATAACGTCTGTCGCCTCGTTGGTGTAGCGCATTTGTTGAACTGATCCTTTCAAATCCACCTAGTAGTACTTATAAATCTTGCTCCCGCGCGGATTGTTAAGGTTGTCAACAACCAAACTCAAAATCGCCAAGCCCTTTGCCGAAGGGTTAGATTCAGTCCTGACTGCCGATTACCGTCTTCGGCAGGTTCAATGCGTCGATAACCATGTTTGGATAGTCTCGGCGGAAACCGACTCTGGACAGCATCTCCATGGCTTGTGAAGCGATCACAGGTTCACCGTTCCACTCGCTTATAGTTACTCGCCTCGTCGTCGATGTCTGCGCGATCTCTCGCACCAACGCCCGTATCCCCTCTTCGATCACCGCGTCCGATGCGCCACCAGTCACCATACGCGCTCCGTTCGAGTACGCCACTAACACCGGAACTCCACCCGCAAACACTATCCGGGTACTCGAATTGCGGCTGAAATTGAGCAATGCCGATTCCGCCTCGTGCGAAACCGATGCCAATCTGCGGTCAAAGACGTAGGCAGGATCCATGGCCGAAACTACCGATGGGAGTGCATCGCCGTCTTGCTGCCACGCGGATCGCATCGTATCGACGAATTCAACGCTCGCGAATTGGACCCCCGGAAGCCCGTTGACGAAGTAGCCGCGACGGACTACGCCGCGAAGTTCCATCAGATTCAACGCGTTGTAGATCGATCGCCAATCCCAACCTAATTGATCGATCTCAATCGCGCGCCGAGTAACGACGCCATGCCGCCTCAAAAGCACTTCCGCACGCTTGTCCGCAAGTTGTGCTTCACTCATATCGGGTCCCAGGAATGAAAACCGAGAGGTAGCAGACCAGTTGACACCTGGCGCTAAGACGTTCTGCGTCTCACGTAATCGATGGGCGAACCGTCGCCGCGCGCTCGGACGTGATCGGAAATGCCGCGACCGGTTTCGCGGTCCACTTACAGCTGCCGGCTCCACCGTTCTTACAGCGGTTGAGTTCGATATCGCCATCGCGGCGCGCCAAGAATCGCCGGTTATCAGTCCCGCCAACGCCAACTCTCGTACAACCGTTGCCAGTTCGGATGGCGTCAAGCCCGGGATGCCCGCAAGAAGCGTCTCCGAGTCGACGACTCCTTCACTGAGGATGAACTGGTAAACCCTCAACGCATCCGTCGTTACACCTTCGACACCTTCCAGTATTTTCTCTATCGTTGCATCCGGCAAATATGCGCGTGCGTCTCCTGATCGAACCAAAACGATGCCGCGGTCTCCCCGCGATTCGTCTCGGCAGAACACCCACCTAAACTCTCCCTCACTGACTACTTGGTCTAGATCGACGCTCTTGAACCCATCGACACGTGCCGGCAGGACATTCCGCGTCCAGTGCTCGGCCGGAATCGAAACGCCCTGCAACACATCTAGTGCATCAACCGTTGCGTCACGTTCAGAATCATCGGTGGTACCTACGATCCCGTGCAGTTCTAAAACTGCAGCTTGGTATCGCAACGGGTCCGACGGTCGAACTTCTGACCGGAGTATTGAAAGGGTGCGCTCCTGGATTCGAGCCAGTGTCGAAAGATCCAGCCATTCCTCCACGCTCTCATCCCTGAAGTAACCCTTCACCACCTGGGCATCCCCCAGCATCTCCTCCAGCGCGTCTTGTAACGGCTCAATTGCGATTGGATACCGCGCCTGCAAGACCGCAACGGACACCGGACCGCTGCGAGCCAGATATCTCGCTACGACTCGCCTGACCGCTACGTAGTCGCATGGCTCCGCCATTGCTTGCCGATACTCGTCCGCGATGCTGGCCGCGACCCACCTCGATTCCATCGCACCATTCACATCGAACTCGACGCGCTCCGTCCTGCCCTGCGATTCGAGTCTCGCTATCCAACATTCCCATCCGTCGTCGCTGCGTTCGGCAACCTCGTCGTCCGACAGGTCTCCAAGCTCGCTTAAAAGCTGCGCCAACTCGGTCTCAGTTCTGGCCTTCATCCCGACCGCGGTGCGTCCAGCTAACGACGAAACATCCTCGATAACGTCGACCCTCAGCAATCCCGCCGCTTCGGGATTGCGGAACAGCTGCGCAAGAGCGTTGCGGTCGACGTTCAGTGATTGAAGCCCACGTTCCGCTTTCGGCGTATCCCACTGGTACATCCAGAAATCGATGAAATTGTGTTCCAACGATCTCGCAACTGGCGATGGCACGTCGGATGTAACGAACTTGACTTCGAGTACACCAGTTTCGATCCGCTCCAAAATGCGCTCCAAACCCGGCATGTCCATGTAGTCTTCAAGCGCGTCGCGGTACGACTCCAAAACGATCGGAAAATCTGGAAACGACTTCGCGATCGCAAGTAAGTCCTTAGAGCGCAGTCGTTGCAGCCAGAACGGGGTCCGACGAAACTGTCCGAGGCTCGGTAGCAAAAGTGCCCGATACGCGTTCTGCCTGAAGACCGCACCGAACAACGGCGAATCGATCATGCCATCTAAGACACGTTCCTTCACCGCTTCGCTCGTCATCTCGCCGATGAATTCGACGTCCGGGGCTCCGTCGCCTTGAGGCAACCTGAACATGAATCCATCATCCGAAACTTGCACCTCTGGTTCGACTTTCCGGCGCTTCAGCAACTCGCGCGCGATCGCTACCGACCAAGGACCGTTGATCCGTCCGCCGAACGGTGAATGCACCACGATTCGTTGGTCGCCGATCGAATCTTGATACGTCTCTACGATGACCGTTTTGTCAGACGAAATGTCACCCGACCACTTAATCTGCCTCCGGATATATTCGATGATCTGCCTCGTAGCGACATCATCGATCGGAAACTCCGACATCAACCACTCAACCACTTCCGATGGCACATCCTCATCGTCAATGTACGGCATCACCCTTCTTGCGGCCTCCGCACGAAACTCCGCCAACGATTCCGAAAGATCTAAAGGTCGCCACGGGAAGTCGCCACGCCAAAATGGCATCCGCGGCACCGCACCCGGAGCAGGTTCCGCGATCACGCGATCGTCATCAATCTTGGCCACTCGCCAGACCTGGCTTCCGAGCAAGAACGCATCGCCTTCGCCCGACTCGAACACAAACTCCTCGTCCAACTCCCCTACCCGCGTCTTTCGGTCTGGAAGGATGACTGGAAACAAGCCGCGGTCAACGATTGCTCCACCATTACTGATCGCCATCATCCGCGTTCCCGGCAACTGCTGCAGCATATCCCGCGTCTCATCCCAGTGAATCCGAGCCCGCAAAGTCGAAAACAGCTCCCTTGGATAGTGACCCGAAACCAACTTCACAACGCCTTCAAAATTCGAATACGTTAGCTCGCCGTACGGATACGCGCCCTTGATTACTCGGTAAAGCTCTCGCATCGGCCAATCCTGCACCGCAACCGCCGCCACGATCTGTTGCGCCAACACGTCAAGCGAGTTGCGCGGCACTTCGACCGCCTCCACTTGCCGCTCCTGCATCCCCTTAGCCACCACCGCGGCCTCGATCAAATCCTCCGGATGCGTTCCATAGATCTTCCCGTAACTAGTCTCGCCGACGCTGTGCCCTGCCCGTCCCACACGTTGCAACCCTTGGGTAACCGTCTTTGGCGATTGCAACTGCACAACGAGATCGATACTCCCGATGTCGATGCCGAGCTCCAACGAGCTTGTTCCGACGAGTGCCGGCAACTCGCCAGCCTTCAGCTTCTCCTCGATGTCACGCCGCAACGTGTCCGACAAACTGCCGTGATGTGCCATGAACGGACCGTCTTCAGTGCCAGTTCCGACCTCTCCGCTACCGATGGCAACACCGTCGCTCTCGCCCATCTCTCGCGCTGACCAAACCGCGTTCAAGCGATCAGCGGCGTTTTCAGCTTGACGACGGCTGTTGGAGTACACCAGCGTCGTGTCATGACCTTCGATGTCGTCCAATACCTTCGGTATCAACTTCGGCCATATTGAACTCGGATCTCCGCCATCAGCATCGGGCATTCCGTGGACACTGATCTCGATCTTCTTAGATCCCGGACAGTCGATGATCGACACTGGCCTCGGCTCAACAATCAAATTCCCGTTGTTACTCTCGGAAGACCACGGAAACACTTCATCGTCAGGGTTTCCCCCGCTCGCGAGGGAAATGTCCAAAGGACAAAGGTGGTGCCCCGACAAGGCCGATCCAACATTGCCCACGTCATCGGGTTTGCAATCGTCTCCGCCAGGAGACGACACGTTCTGACCCCCCAATAGTCGCGCTACCTCAGTCAGTGGTCGTTGCGTTGCCGAAAGTCCGATGCGCTGAAATCCCGGTGCTATCTGCTCCAATCGCTCTAGGGTGATGCTCAGATGAACGCCCCGCTTGTTCGCGCACAGCGTGTGTATCTCGTCCACGATTACCGTCTCGACCGTGCTCAAGATGCTCCGCGCACGGGGTGACGTCAATATCAAGTAAAGCGACTCTGGCGTGGTGATGAGAACATGCGGCGGATTCCTAACCATCCGCGCCCGAACTGAAGATGGCGTGTCACCCGTCCGCACGTCTGCCCGTACTTCAGGGATTTCGAAGTCTAGCGATTTCGCCGCGGATTCGATACCCCGCATCGGCTCTTCGAGATTTCGCTCGACATCGTATCCAAGCGCCTTCAGGGGAGAGATGTAGAGAGTCCTGATCCCCCTCTGTTTCGACAGCGCAACGTCGGAGTAGAGCGCATCGAGCGCCGAGAGAAACGCCGCCAACGTCTTACCCGAACCAGTGGGCGAATGAATCAGTACATTCTCGCCGCTCTTGATGCGCGGCCAAGCCTCGCGCTGCGGCTCCGTCGCGACACCGTGACACCCCCGAAACCACTGCGCGACAGGCGCGCTAAACAGCCCAACGACATCCGTATCTATTGAAGCACTTCGTACCATCCTTCAAAACCACAGTACGAGTTTAAGTGCTAACCCGATCACATCAAGAAGTCTCGGGGACTTTTACACACCGATAACGCGTGACACTCAACGCGGATGATTATTCGTGCGGTGATATTTATTTACGGCCATGGCAATTCCCGAACAGGTGCCGATTCATCGAACCAAACGTCCTTGAAGACCGAATACCCGAAAGTCGGTAGGGCGAAATTATTGACCCATGGCTGTATGTTGATTTCGAAATCCATCGAATCCACTATCATCGGCAATACCAGTGCCCGATCATAAAGATGGCATTCGACTTCGCGGAATTTACGGAACTGGCTCGCTTCGTCGGCATCCTGCAACGCCTCAAGTATCATTTTTTCGACAGTACTCCACTCCTCGTGAGGCATCTTGCCGCCGAAAACGCCGATCAAATCTTGGAAAAACGGCACAAGCGATGGCGTCTCGGGCGCAATCTCAACCAATCTTATCTGAAGACCTCCGTCGCGCATGAGGGTCTCTACATTGTTGCCGAATTCGAGATCCCGGACCCGACCTAGCAAACCAAAGGCTCTTTCCCACTGATCGAGCAGGATATTAACTCTCTCAGTCTGGTAGTCTTCGCCCCGGGTCCAAAACTCGACTTCAAAATCGCCGAGATGTGCATTGTATTCTGACGATTGAATGATCTCCAGAGGATTGTCGAAGACGTACGGTGCCCGATCACAATGCTGGTATGCCGGTACAAGACGGTAAGGAACGATCGTGTCAGGCCACTTAACTTCAGTGATAGCGTAAACTTCGGCGAGATCGTTTGACGACAACAGTGCCCGTCTGGTCTGTAAGTCGTCGAATGGAGGATGATTCGGGTTCAACGCCAAAAACCGAGACGTTGGAGGCCGTTGCGTTTTCGAGATTAGAGTACTGGACGTGAGTCCCACGCCGTCATACTCGAGAGGCGGCAACACGTAATCGATATCATCTTCGAGGTACGCCGAAACCATTGCCCCATCCGGTGGCACGAAAATCACGCCTTCGAGCTGCGGCGGGGTGTCCCAGTAATTCTCATTGCGGGCGATCGCACAAGTTTCGAAGTACGCATCGGGAGTATAGGCGATCAGCCGGAAAGGCCCTGCACCTACCGGCAACTCGTTCGGGGCGAGGGATTTTCCAGGGTTTACTCTCGTCACGTCGGTTAATACAACGCCTGGGAAAACATCGTTGGTCCACGAAACAGTCCACGACTCGACGTTGCTTTTCTTCAATACGAACGCCGGAGGTTCCGCAAGCAAAACGGGGAAGTCAGGAACGGGGTTTGTCAACGAAACCTCCAACGTCAATGCATCGATGATATTGACACCCTCGAGAAATGCTTGTGGCGATACCAGCGCGGGTAGCATGGGATGCTGCAATCTCAACCATGCTTCCTCTTCGCGGATTCGTTCGCCATCCGCAATCACATCCGCTGATCCTTCGATGTTGCCGAGGACGACCCTAGCGCGGCTCCACGACGTCGAAAGCCTGAGCGCCCGTTCCCACGACCATTTGACGTCGGCGGCAGTGATCGGACTGTCGTCGCTAAACTTGAGATCCTTCCTCAACTTGAACTGGTATTCGACACCGTTCTCGAGAACCGTGAAAAATTCCGCTAAATCGAGCTCGACAACCGGTGCGGCACCAGAGGAAACCCGCGTCAGTCCTGCATGAATCTCTCGCACGAGTGGAAGTCTGTACAGCCTACGGCCGTTCGCGGCGGAGTCGATGCCTGGATCGAACGGCAGGCATAAGTTTGTCACTACCATCACGTCTTTTCGCCCCGCCGGTTCGAGCTCCAATACTCGAGGAGTTTCATCGCTATCATCGGACAACGATGCGGAATCCACCAAGATAGTTACGGTTTCCTCAATCTCCACGGCGGTTTGAGAACCCAAAGCTAATGGCTGCGGGTCGTCAATGGAGTTGCCGTTTTGGCAAGCCACCGCGAACATAAAAAGCGACAACATTGCAATCGCGAAAAGAATCGATCTTAACAACGGTAAGCACTCCTCCATCCTTCGTTGACAAGACGCTAGAATCATGCCATTTTATTTGTCCGTGCGTGATAAGACTTCGCACAAAAAGACACGAAACCTATGGAGGTATGCACATGAAAGTCTTGCTTGTAATCGCCATCGCGGCCGTCGCCGGCATCGTCGTGTTGAACTTTTCGACGAGTACGGCACATGCCGAGCGTGATCAAATCACACATGTGATTTCTGCCGACGCGTCGGCGGATTGCGTGACGACTTTTGACGTTGACGATTTGGCAAATGATGAACTCTATGCGTCAATGGCAAACATCGTCGGTGGCGATTCCTATCACTCACAAGTGCATATGAGCCACAGCGCGAGTAACGAACCGAAATGCTACGTCGTAAAAAGGTGGCGTGAACGCGAGTGTTGGTGGGAGCCAGGCGAAAACGGCTCAAGGGTTAGGGTTTGCACACCGTAGGAAACTGTTATCCATTGGAAATGCGACTGAAGATGAGCTGCATTTCTTAGATCAGCCCTGATGATTGGCGACGATTGCCTCTGCTTTCGTCGCCGATGACCTATTAAAGAGGGGACCTAACCCCCACCACCGCTCCAGATTCGGCGACCAACGATAAGTGTGAGGACGACGTAGAGAGCATCCATGATCGGGAAATAGATCATATGCGAATTAACCGCCAAGCCAGTCTCGCTGTCGGGGTCGAAAAGCCAGAACCACTGCCAGAAGAACAGCATCGCAAGCACGATCGATCCGTAGAAGACCACCGAAGTTCGAAGGTATGTGAGCGTATCGACATCGGAACCTTCAATCGCTCGCTTCCGCAATATTCCGATCGTCAGCACGATCACCACTCCAACCGCCATGAACCAGTTGAATATATCCCAAACCGGATAGTCTGCTGAACCGTCGTGGTACAAAGGCGTCACCGCCAAGTGCACCGCCACCGCGATCGACGTTATAACCAGAAACGCCCCCACGATCTTTCTCACTATCTCCATGTCGATTGTCCTCCTGTTGTCGCTTCTAGCGAATGACCTGTATCGCCTTTCGAAAATCGTCTACCAGAGCTCCAAAGAAGCTTCAAACAGCGATCTCAACTCCTCGGCTCCAGTAGCCCGTGGCGCCAATTTCGTGACTCGATGCTGGGGAAGCGTTCCGGCGACGAATGCATCGATGTCCGACTCGTCGTATCCCACCCCAGACAATCCATTTGGCATTCCCAAATCCTGCAACAGCTGAATAATCTGCTGTGCCAATATGTCTCCTGCATCTTCGTCATCCGTACCAGCAACATCCGCACCCATCAGCCTCGCGGCCTCAAGGTGCCGGGGCGGATTGGCAGATGCCGTGTACCGAAAAACCGCAGGCGCGTTCAAAATCACCGACAGACCGTGCGGAATGATCGGCTTGTCCTCGGGATATCCCTCAGGCTGAAAATCTCTCGCGTTCCCTGCGACCGGATACGACATCCCATGAGGAAGGTGCACGCCGGCAGTGCCGAATCCAACGCCCGCAGCCGTCGCCGCGAGACACATGTTGGCCCGCGCTTCGTCGTCTTCCGGGTCGTTCACCGCCCGTCTAATGTTCTGAGAAACGATCTCGATGGCTTTCGCCGCCCAAACATCGCTCATCGGATTCGATCCCTGATACGCCGGGCGATGAGCCGGATCAATCGGAGCTTCCCGCCGGGTATATGGCAACGCGGTGTACGACTCCAATCCATGACACAACACATCGAACCCGCTGAACGCCGCTACGTTCCGCGGCATTGACCTGGTATTTCCCGGATCCACCAATCCCATATGCGGTTTCAGCGCTCGGTTAGCAATGCCCGTCTTGGCATGCATCTCCTTCATGTCGAAGATCGCCACCCCCGACGTCTCGCTCCCCGTGCCCGCAGTAGTCGGCACTGCGATCAATGGTTTCAATGCGCCCGGCACCGGTGTCCCCTTCCCTATCGGCGCATTCACGTACTCCAGAAACTCCGCCGGATGCGTGTCGTATAGATTCGCGGCTTTCGCAGTATCCATGACCGACCCGCCACCGACCGCTACGAAGCCATCGAATTCACCCTGCTCGGTAAACCTGATCGCATCTGCAAAGGAGGCATCGGTAGGTTCAACACTCACATCTGCGTAGACCACGCACTCAACGCCCTCATCCCGCAACGACTGCAAAGATGTCGTCAACGCCGTCGACTCGAGCAACGATTGGTCGGTCAATACCATCGCCTTCTTGACGCCTAGCCGCCGCATCTCGAAACCGAGTTCCGCTGTGACGCCAAACCCAAACTTGATGCTCGCCGCATCCATCGCAAACGCAGTTTCTAATGACTGAGACATCCCGTTTCTCCGATCGATTGCTTCGCGATTCAAACCCGTGGCTCGTAGTCAGCATTAAAGTATGCACCAACACGCTATTCGCACCGCCAACTCGTGAACCGATACAGGAAAGAGCTCAGCGTCGATCTTTATGAGTTGACTATGTCGCAAGCTTTCTGGCGACGCGGTATGGATTCGACCGCGACGTTCAGCCTTTCCTTCCGCGGCTATCCCAAAGACCGTGCCTACTACATCGCTTGCGGAATCGACGAAGCTGTCGATTTCCTCGAAGACTTCCATTTTTCGGCTGACGAAATCAGCGCCATCCGCGATGTCACTCCCCTAGCTGACGATTTTGTCGACGCGCTTTCCAGAACTGGATTCTCGGGAACAGTCCGAGCAGTCCCAGAAGGCACGATAGTCTTCGCCGACGAACCGCTTATCGAAGTCACCGGATCATTGATCGAGACCCAGATTGTAGAAACGATGCTCCTGAATATCGTTACCACTGCATCGCTGATGGCTACGAAAGCCTCCCGTATCGTCCAAGCCGCTGGTGGCCGACCCGTAGTCGATTTCGGCTCACGCCGCACGCATGGCGAAGATGCGGCGATCGTAGCTGCGCGTGCCGGCTACATTGCTGGTTTCGCGGGCACCAGCAACGTCAAAGCCGCTGCATTATACGGTGTTCCCGCCTATGGAACGATGGCGCACTCGTTCGTTCAAGCATTCGATGACGAAGCAACTGCCTTCGTAGCTTACGTCGACGAATTCCCAGAGACGACCACGCTTCTAGTCGATACCTACGACACATTGGAAGGCGTCCGCAACGCCATTCGTGTAGCCGAGGAGGCACGTTCGCGCGGCGCCGTCATCAACGCGATCCGCCTCGACAGCGGCGATTTGGACAAGTTGGCGCGGGCGGCTCGCGAATTGTTGGACCAGGCTGGCTTCCCGCAGATCCGAATCATGGCGAGTGGAGGACTAGACGAACACAGCATTTCGCGTCTGGTCGAATCCGGCGCACTCATCGACGCGTTCGGAGTCGGGACGCGATTCGGAACATCCGCGGATGCACCATTCATCGATTCCGTCTACAAGCTCGTCGAAGTTGACGGTCGCCCAGTCACCAAGTTGAGCACCGCCAAAGTCACGCGTCCTTGGGCAAAGCAGATATTTCGCCACTTCGAACACGGCTTGATGCGCGGTGACGTGTTAGCGAGATCCACATCACAGCCACCCGTAAGCCACCCGCATCAGATGCTTGGAACAGTGATGAAATTCGGCAAACGGTTGAAGCAGAGGGATTCGATCGCCACGGTTAGAGAACGCGTCGCATCAAGTCTACGTTCCCTGCCTGAAAAGCACTGTCGCCTACGCAATCCTGAGCCTTATCCAGTCGAATACACCGCAGAGTTCGACTTGTCTGTTGCTCGCTGACCAATCATCGAGCCCTCTGAGAAGCAACAAATCTCCGTCCCTTTCGCGAAGCGAGGGGGAGATTTCAGAGGGGGTCGCGCAGAGGATGCACCTCCGCCGAATCCCGCACCACTTCCGTATCTCCAGACGCGCAATCGCAACTATAATCTCCTGGCCGATCCTGACGCAGCATCTCGGCAGCAGCCGCTTTGCAATCAGCTGTCGTGCAAACGGCCCAACCATACCGATACGCCAAAATGTAATCTAATGCACAGTATTCAAAATCGACCGCAAACTCGAATAGGAGTAGTAAACGTTGTCTCTAAATATCGCCGCAAATCTGACCATGATGTTTAATGAGCACGACTTCATGGACCGATTCGCTACGGCGGCTCACTGCGGTTTCAAAGGCGTGGAGTATCTCTTTCCGTACGACTACCCTGCCGACACCATCGGTGAACAGCTGGAAGCAAACGGCTTGAA
>JAAXHR010000025.1 GCA_012270805.1 Dehalococcoidia bacterium | reverse complement strand
TCGACACCGATCTCGAGTTGGTCGGTAAGGTCTACCACGACAGCAATAATGACTCTGACGATGATGGCACCGATGATACCGAATCAGATAACGTTGCAAATAACGACGGTCTGCTCAGGGTCGAAGTGACCGGCGGTGGAGACGGTTCCGGTAAAGCGACCGTTGAAATTGCTAATTCTAAAGCGGGTCCCGCGCAGTACGATGTGACTGCTGACGACGGACCTGTGTCGCAAGTCATCGAGCAGGTCCACGCAGGCGACGATGAGACGCATCTCAGGTTTGTCTATACACCGATTGAGACCATCGGAGACGGGGAGCTGCAATTCACCGTTTCTCCCGGTTGGAGTGCACCGCAAGCGGATAGTTCGCGGATGCCCGGTTTCACCACCGTTACCTCGACCGGTTCGATCGGAGCTGTTACTTTCAGTGGTGGGTCGCTGACTGTGCCGATTTACTCCCTCGACAAGGGCGGCACCGTTACGATTAACTACGGAACAAGTGATGGCGGCGCTGTTGTTCCCACAACGAGCGGAATGAGTGCGTTCGACATCAAGGTCAAAGGATCCGAAGCCGGCTCTCCCGTGTCCCTTGCAAGCGGAAACATGGAGCAAGTCACAGTCAGGCCGCAGGCAAGTGGTAGAGGCACCGCCGAAATCGACACAGATGGCGATGTCTACGCCGGTGATACCGGACGGACTTTCACAATCACCTACACCTCAATCGGTCAAATCATGGGCGGTAAGCTGAAAGTTGTCGTGCCCGATGGCGACGATTGGGCGGATGCAACAGATGCAAGCATTACTGTCTCCGGTGGTTCCCCGAGTTATGGCGGCGGTGTGGCACATCTAGCCGATCATGACGATCTCAATAGCGTGAATGACCTCGTTATCTCAAACATCAACATAGCAGCGGGTGCTTCGATTACCGTTACCTATATGTCAGATGCACAGGCAACGGCAGGTGATGTCACGTTCGCAGTTTCGTTCGATGGCGGTCACGGTCCCGATACAGGCTTTGCCTCAGTTGCCGATCTATCGGTCAGTGTCATGGAGGCGAGAGCCGGTTCCGGTATGGTCATGATTAGCCAAATGGGTGAAATTGTTGCCGCTTCAGAGGGTAACGACATCACGATTACCTACACCGTTGCCGGACAGATTAAGGGCACGGTGCCGGGACTTACTACGGAAGACCGGTTGTTCAAGGTCAAAGTTCCTACCGGTTGGTCAGCGCCCAGCGCGGCGGCTACGGCAGACGCTAACATGGGAACCTACACCGTGACACACTCCCGTATGGCTGATGATGGCACGTACGCAGCGAGAACCGGTGAGGTCGAAGAGCAGCCAC
>JAAXHR010000128.1 GCA_012270805.1 Dehalococcoidia bacterium | reverse complement strand
GTGGCTGCTCTTCGACCTCACCGGTTATCGCTGCGTACGTGCCATCATCAGCCATACGGGAGTGTGTCACGGTGTAGGTTCCCATGTTAGCGTCTGCCGTAGCCGCCGCGCTGGGCGCTGACCAACCGGTAGGAACTTTGACCTTGAACAACCGGTCTTCCGTAGTAAGTCCCGGCACCGTGCCCTTAATCTGCCCGGCAACGGTGTAGGTAATCGTGATGTCGTTACCCTCTGAAGCGGCAACAATTTCACCCGTCTGGCTAATCATGACCATACCAGAACCGGCTCTCGCCTCCATGACACTGACCGATAAATCGGCAACCGAGGCGAAGCCTGTATCCGGACCGTGACCACCATCAAACGAAACTGCGAACGTGACATCGCCTGCCGTTGCCTGTGCATCTGACATATAGGTAACGGTAATCGAAGCACCCGCTGCGATGTTGATGTTTGAGATCACGAAGTCATTCACGCTACCGAGATCGGCATGATCGGCTAGATCTGCCACATCGCCGCCATAACTTGCGGTACCTGTGGAGACAGTAATGCTTGAAGCCATCGCATCCGCCCAGTCGTCGCCATCGGGGACGACAACTTTCAGCTTACCGCCCATGATTTGACCGATTGCGGTGTAGGTGATTGTGAAAGTCCGCCCGGTATCACCGGCGTAGACATCGCCATCTGTGTCGATTTCGGCGGTGCCTGCACCACTTGCCTGCGGCCTAACTGTGACCTGCTCCATGTTTCCACTCGCAAGAGACACGAGCGAACCACCCTGAGATCCTTTAACCTTGATGTCGAACGCACTCATTCCTGCCGTTGTAGGAACAACAGCACCGCCATCACTTGATCCGTAGTTAATCGTAACGGTACCGCCCTTGTCGAGGGAATAGATCGGCACATTCAGCGAGGCACCACTGAAAGTAACGGCTCCGATTGAACCGCTTGA
This sequence comes from Dehalococcoidia bacterium, assembly GCA_012270805.1. Taxonomy (GTDB): domain Bacteria; phylum Chloroflexota; class Dehalococcoidia; order Lucifugimonadales; family Lucifugimonadaceae; genus Bin127. Next base: position 804 of record JAAXHR010000128.1, on the reverse strand, counting down.
GGTAACAGAGGTGAAACCGGGCATCCGCGAGCTATCCGCTTGCGGTGAACTCCAACCGGCAGAAACGGTGAATTGCAGTTCCCCGTCACCAATGGTTTCAATCGGTGTATAGACAAAACTGAGATGCGTCTCATCGTCACCAGCGTGGACCTGCTCGATGCTTTGGGTTGGCACTGTACCGTCGTCAGCAGTCACATCGTACTGCGCGGGACCCGCTTTGGACGCAGCGATTTCAACGGTCGCTTTACCGGAACCGTCGCCACCGCCGCCCACTTCGACCCTGAGCAGACCGTCGTTATTAGCAACGTTAGGTGTTTCTTCGGTATCAGCCGTGCCATCATCGTCAGAGTCATTGTTGCTGTCGTGGTAGACCTCACCGACCAACTCGAGATCGGTGTCGAAACCTTCGGGTCGTTCGATACCCTTGACGCGTGCCACGGACTCGCCACGTGTTCCAGCGGACCAGATCGCGAATTTAGCAATACCGAGATCAGATTGCGCTTCAAGATCACTGAAGGTGAATGTGAGGACATCGCCCTTGCCGAACTCCTCAAGTTGTGCGATAGCTCTATCGTCACCGAAAGAGGTGTCACGCAGGGTTCCGCCGGAGACTCGTATCGTAGCATAGTTCGCGCCCGATGCGTTGGTCTCTTGTAGGCTCCCCCAACCGCTGGGAAGCTCAAGGCGGACCTGACCGCCGTCCATCGAACCTTGTGCGGTGAACCGGACAACCATGTCGTTATCGGTGCTACCCGCTTCGACGGAGGGCGGACTGATAGTCGCCTCACCCGAACTGGCGGCAAC
>JAAXHR010000232.1 GCA_012270805.1 Dehalococcoidia bacterium | reverse complement strand
TCGCTTGCGAACTGACTCAGGTCTATCTCTAAAACGGCATCTACCGCGTCTGGTCTCAAGTCTTTGCCGACGTTGAATTCGTTGGGTTCGGTGAAAACCAGCGATTCGAGGGGTAGTTCCGGAACGTGGCAAAGGGCACAACCGATGGCCTCGAATTTCTGTCTGCCCAGCTCAACGATTTCTCGTTGTTCGGGGTCATTTGGTATTTCAGGAATCGGTGCCGAAAGGCTAACCAAGAACGCCACCAGCGCGGTGGCATCCCCTGGTGTCATCTCGTTAACCACTCCATCGCCGTCGCGGTCGATGAAAGAGCCTACGCGCTCATAGTTCTCGATGCCGTGGTGGTGCAACATGGCATTGGTGTTGAATTCGCGCAAACTCCTGAACACACCCTTTTGACTGAACGGTTTGACGATCAGATCGCCATCTACACCTTCGACCTCGCTCGTGTATACGAAGCCGTTGGGATGCGCGGTGATGGCTCCAAAGTCGATGCCCTTTGCGCTGATCTCTTTGCGCACCGGCCAGCCCGACTTCTTTGCTTCTGCGATTGTGGCTTCTTCCTGAGCAAGTAACTCGCGAGTCATCTCGCGCGCTAGGAGTTCGACGAAACCGGAGCCGAACATGCCGACTGTGTTACGTTCGTTGCCTACGTTCTGCAGGGTCAGGGAATCCTCATCCTCCTGTTCGTACTGCAATCGATCTTCCAAATCGTTTCGGAAATCAAACTCCATCTGGTCATCGAAATCGACAAATTCGAACCGTTGCCCAAGCACGAAGACGTTGGCAACGTTGTCACCGCCACCCCCGATTAGGGGGCTATTGTGACATCCACTGCAGGCGTTGGCATCGGGGCCTGAGATGCGGTTGAAGCTCTCTACGCCTTCCCGTCGGTCGCGGAATCTGTCATCGCCAGTCCGTGTGGGGCGTCCAGCGCCGTCTAGGGCATTGAAGGACGCGGTGAAGAGCGCTTCTCCGTGTTCGATCAGCTCTTCGAGGGTGTATCTCCCGGCTTCGATACTCGACTGACTGAAGTGAACCTCAATCGCGGGTGCGTCTCCGATCCACTTTTTACCGACATACTCGCACTCTAAGCGGACATTTTCGAGGGCTTCGTATCCCTCGACGTGTTGTTCCATGTGCTCGTAGGTGTCGAGATAGTTAAGGACCTGCAAGGTCGGATAGTCATAGTACCCGCCTGCGAGGATTTCTTTGAGCGCCAAGATGAAACGCTCCGTGGAATCGACCAACTCCCCACGAACCGATTCAAGTTCAGATTCAAGCACTTCGATCTGCGCTTCGATATCCTCGACCGAAAGTTGCTCGCGCAACATTCCTTCGCTGATGTTGTCAACGCGATCACAAACTTTCTCCGAGTAATCGGTATCGTCTTCCAATGCGTACGAAGCGCAAGCGACTCCCCACGTCAACGCAAAGACGATCAGGAATGCGACTGCAATCTTTGCTAGTTGACGGCGCGAGCTCGGTTCAGATCCCCGCTTCGCGGTCGATCTCGGATTGATATTCGGCAACAGAACCGTCCATGATGTCGGCGAGCGATACCGGCTGTCCGGAGTTGCCAGATTCTAGGATTCCGTAGGAAACCGCTAAGGCTTTCATCCCGACTTCGGCATCAACCTCGACATTCCTATCTCCTGATTCTATTGCCGATGCCAACTCCTGCATCTCGATGGCCACCAAGATGCGATCTATCGCCTCGAATCCAACGTCGTACGAGCCCATCCTGGAGTTGCCGCCGAAGAACTTCGCCGTGACATCATCGACTTCCCAATCGGGGACTAAATCGAGCATCTGCTTTTCGCTAAGCGGTTCAGATTGCGACTCGATATAGATCTTCGGGGGAATACCGGTGCGCGTCGGGGGCATCTGCATCGTGCCCGCACTGCCGTGGATCGTGTTGATGCCAGCGCCATAGCCGATAGATGCGTTAGTTATCGTCAGTTGCCCAATCGCGCCCGAGGTGAACTTTATCAATCCGATCCCAGTATCTTCTTGGTCGATTTCTACTGTCTCCTGATTGGCGAATGCATCTTCAACGCGGTATGAATAGAACTGGGCGATCTGGCCAGACATTCCTTCTCTTATCCGCGTCGGTGCAAATAACCCGGTATGGGCCGATAAAGATTCGATATCTCCCAAGAAGTAGATGAGCAAGTCTGCTTCATGTACGCCCTGCTCGATGATGATGCTCCCGGCGCGCGATTTCAAAGCTCGCCAACCAGTGTCGTGCATAAGCGCAGAACCGCCGCCGAGTGACACTTTCATCGCGAATCCGGGCTTTCCGATAGCACCGGCATCGAGCAGTCCCTTGGCAAGACGATTCATAGGATCGCGGCGATACTGCTCGCCTATCGATAGCAC
>JAAXHR010000045.1 GCA_012270805.1 Dehalococcoidia bacterium | reverse complement strand
TGGATGGCGCTGTTGAAGACATGCCCGAGGAACTAGTCGAGGCGATCGCGGAGTCGGATGACGACTTGATGATGATGTATCTCGAGGGCGAGGAGTTGAGCGCCGAAGATCTCATCAATGGCCTACGGTCGGCGATACGATCCAGTTCGGTAGTCCCGATATTCGCGATAGCTGCTGACAAGGAGATCGGTGTTGAGCAGTTCATGGATGCAGTCGTCAATTTGCTACCGGAACCGGACGACGAGCTACCCGAGGGCGTAGCAGAAGACACGCCCGCCAACTTGATCTTCAAGACTGCTGCGGACCCATTCGTCGGCAAGGTGTCGTACCTGAGGATTTACGGCGCTCCATTGTTGCCGAATTCGCAACTCGTAACCGGATCGAAGGGTGACAGCGAGCGGGTGGCGCAGGTGTATTCTTCTGCCGGCAAAGAGTTGACGGTTGTAGAGGAGGCGGTACGTGGCGACATTGCGGCGGTGACGAAGCTGCAAGAGGCGTCGACATACGACACGCTGTGCTTGCGGGACAACATGGTGGAGTTGGAGGGTGCCGAATTGCCTGCGCCAATCTTCGCACTTGCGATTAGCCCTGAATCCCAAGCCGACCTCGACAAGATGGCGACATCGTTAACGCGGATCACCGAGGAAGACCCAACGCTGCACCTAGAGCGCAACGCCGAGACTGGCGAGTTGGTATTGCACGGTCTCGGCGATATCCACGTCGAGATGGCGATTCAACGAATTGCGCGCAAATTTGAAGTTTCGCTTAAGACCTCGTTGCCAAAGATCGCGTACCGCGAAACGATCGTGTCGAATGCCGATATCGACTACAAACACAAGAAGCAGTCGGGCGGAAGCGGCCAGTATGGTCATGTGCTGATGCGAGTCGCCCCGTCTCAACCGGACTCCGGGATCGAGTTTTCGAGTTCGGTCGTCGGCGGCAACGTGCCTCGTGAATACATTCCGTCAGTCGAGAAAGGTGTGCGGAACGCTGCCGCGCAGGGAGTATTGGCAGGCTTCCCGGTTGTAGGCATAAATGTCGAACTTTATGACGGGAGCTCACACTC
>JAAXHR010000425.1 GCA_012270805.1 Dehalococcoidia bacterium | reverse complement strand
GCGCTCTACGGTCAAGCGTGTTTTGCGCGCGGCGACATGAAATGCACTTACGGTACGGGAGCGTTCCTGCTGGCGAACAGCGGTGCCAATCTCGATCTCTTCACCGGTGCTACCGGTTCCGGGCAACTGACAGCTGATGATCTCGACGAGGCGAATTCTGGCCTGCTTTTCACTCTCGGATGGCAAGCTGGAGGATCCAAAACTTACGCACTTGAGGCATCGATCTTCAACACTGGGTCAACTATGCAGTGGTTGCGAGACGGGCTTGGCATCATCGCCAATGCCGAGGAGTCGTCCGACATCGCGGTGATGCTCGGCGACAACGAAGGCGTGTATCTCGTTCCGGCATTCTCTGGCCTCGGTTCACCGCACTGGGACCCGCATGCACGAGCGTCCATTACGGGCATCAGCAGAGGCACAACTAAAGATCACGTGGTCCGCGCCGCGCTCGAGTCGACCGCCTACCAAGTGAAAGAGGTGGTCGACATCATGGATTCCCAGCTGCGCATGCCTCGTCGCGGCAATCGGAGGCAACGCGTATTGCGTGTTGACGGAGGGCAGACCCGAAATCCGTTCCTGATGCAGTTCCAAGCCGACTTGCTTGATCGGCCTATCGAAGTTTCCGCTGTCGATGAGACCACCGCGCTCGGTGCTGCGTTTCTCGCTGGCCGCGCGGCGGGGATTTGGCGCACTGATCGGGAACTCGCGACGTTGTGGCAGTGTGATCGACGCTACGAACCGGAGATGTCCGAATCTGAGCGAATACGTCTGATGTCAGGTTGGAACGAGGCGCTTCGTCGTACCAAGACCAGCTTCCGGGAGTAACAGAGGATGCTCGGAGTGACGTGTGGCGTCGGAATGAGGAATGACAGGTGGTGCTCGGAATGACATGGGAACCACCTGCGTGCGTGCTTCGCTGGCACGCGTCCCTCTCGCTTCGCGAAGGGGAGGAAATGGGATCTGACCGCGTTCCGACCTCGTTTGCATCCTCGCTTTGGGAGATTAGAATTAGAAGCTGCGCGGCGTTGCGATGAAATCGGGCCACGTAATTTCGGCGAAAACCGGACTCCAAAGGGACCCAGTCGCATCGTCCTTCCCATAACGGTGGGGCTGTAGCTCAGTTGGGAGAGCGCGTCAATGGCATTGATGAGGTCAGGGGTTCGAATCCCCTCAGCTCCACCATGACGTACCGATTTGCGAACTCCGCCGTTGAGGGCTACCTCAGCAGC
>JAAXHR010000246.1 GCA_012270805.1 Dehalococcoidia bacterium | reverse complement strand
TCTCGGACGGCGGCGTTGCTGATTCCAATCGGCGAGTATCCGCTGAATTGCCAGAAACGTTTCGGCGCAGTAGGAGGAACTTCGCCCCTTAGCTGCGGAAGCACCGGATCACCGTCTAGCGGTCGCATTCCATCGACTGGACGCGCGTTTGCCATCTCCATGAACGTCGGCAGCCAGTCGATGAACTGCACGAGTTGGTGGTTTTCGGTTCCGTCATCCAGTCCCGCAGGCCACCGGAGTATCATCGGCACGCGTACGCCGCCCTCAAGTACCGAACCTTTCGCACCATTGAGTCCGCAGTTGAAACGCGTCGTGTCGCCNNCCGTTGCGTCTCAGCGCTTCCGATATCTGTTCGACGCCTCGGTCCATCACCTCAATCATGGCGTATACGATGGCGACATCCACGTTGAAGCCGGCCTCGATGTACGGCGTCACGAAGTCCTGAGGCGCATGGAGCGGAGTGTGCGGCGCGTTGTACATCACGCTCAAAAAGAACGGTTCCGAGGAGTGTCGATCGATAAACTGAACTGCCTCGTCGGTCAGTAGATCCGTCATGTAAGTGCCGTCAGACGGCACTATCGATCCGTTGCGATCGAGATTGTAGGACCAGTAGTCTGCCCAGCCACCTCGAAATCCTGCGAACTCATCGAAACCTCTGGCGTTCGGATGGTAACGCGGGTCGAGCGCGCCGTTGTGCCACTTGCCGATGAGTCCGGTGGCGTAGCCATTTGCTTTGAAGATGTCGCCAAGCGTCGACTCGCGGAGAGCGATGCGGTCGTACCCCAACGTCTCCTGCGGAGTCACTGCGCCGGTCCGGATCGGATACCTGCCGGTCAGCATTGCGGCGCGGGAAGGCGAGCACACCGGGCTACCCGTGTAGTTCTGCGAAAGACATACGCTCTCGTCGATCAACGAGTCGAGGAATGGAGTTCTCACTCGCCCTTCGCTGAAAACGCCAAAATCGCCGTAACCCATATCGTCGGCCATGATCAGGACGAAGTTCGGTTTACCCATTTGAGACTCCCGTAGACCTCTGCAAAACAACCGTCATTTTCGCGCAGGCGGGACTTAAGTGGACATTGACACGCAACGTGATGCTATGTCCCCGTCGGTCCGAAACGCTCAGTTCGGACGTTTTCAGGTGCGATGCCAAGTTCAACGGCGTAGTTGGCCACGTTTTCCACGAAATCACTCGGACCGCAGATGTAGCACGCGACATCACCACGCGCCTCGGGATCCAGACCGTCGAGCGTCTTCAAAGCGTCGCGCATCAACTCGACACCAACGCGTCGGCGCCCCCCAGTCCATCCGGGCGGTTGATGTCGCGTCAGCGTATGCAGAACTGCTAGATTGCCGTCGGCCGTATCCATGTCGCTCAACTCGGTGCGATAGATGATGTGATGCTCGGTTCGAGACGAGTAGAGCAACACGGCCGGTATATCCTTCGCCATCCCTGACGCCGCGCGATGACGGAGCATCGACATCAGAGGCACGACTCCAGACCCGCCGCCGACCAGCAACAGCTTCGTGTTCGGTTTCGCACGCCAAGTGAACGGTCCGCCGATAGGCCCGCGAATCTCGATCTGATCGTCCGGCTCCACGACAT
>JAAXHR010000301.1 GCA_012270805.1 Dehalococcoidia bacterium | reverse complement strand
CGGATGCGCTCGGCGTGACTGACGCTACGCGTTGCCCCCTTTGTCCTTCGGACATTTCCCCCGCGAGCGGGGGAAACCTTGCCACCCCATCCACCCCACTCGCTGTGCGAAAGGGACGGTGTGTTACTCGTTGGCTTTGACGAAGGCTATTAAGTCGGCTAGCTCTTGGTCGGAGAGGTAGTCGAAGGCGGGCATCACATTCGTGAAACCTTCGGCGATGTAACTCGAGGGTTTGATGATGGATTGGACGAGATAGTCTTCCGCTTCGAGTTCGGTGCGCTCGCCGGCTCGAGCGTAGAGGCCTTTCCAGCCGGGGCCTACTATGACATCGTCGGCTACGGAGTGGCAGGCAGCACAGCCGAGGGATGTGTGGAGCGCTTCGCCATTGCTGGCGTTGCCTTCCGGGAGTTCGATCGGTTCGGCGGCGAATGCGGCCAGGTCGGCGGCCGATGCGCCAGCGAGCACCAGATCGCGTGTACCGGGAGCAGCCGGCGTGGGTTCGAACGACACCGCGGTCGCGGTCGGGTTCGGCACTTCCGTGCAAGCTGCGGTTAGCACCGATGCGAGGACAAGGACCATCAAACCAGCGGCGGCGGCTCTGCCGCGACTCTTTTTGACGCGCTTAAACGAAATTCCAGCGATACGCAATGCCGAGCTCTCCCAAGTTCTGGCGTTTCCGACTCAAACAATTCTACGATAGGCAACCCAGCCTACCGCATAGCAGTCTTGCTTTGGCATGCGTTGCTCAGAGAAACGTCTACATGGTGTTGATCATGCCGAGTAAGGCATCTGCGCTTGCGGGGTTGTCTTGCCGCATAGTGCGGAGTTTCTTCACGATGTCGAGCTCATCGGCGGTCAGGGCATCGATTTCTCCGATGTCGATGCCGCGCTCTCGCGCCCGTTCCAGCGCACCGATGGCATCAATGTCGATGCTCGCCAAAGTCTGCGGGTCCATGCCTCGTTGCCTAGATGCGCTGATGAATGTCAGCCAATCTGCATCGACATTGCTGAGTTCGTCGACGTCGATGCCAGCGGATCGTGCCCGATTGATCAGCGCGATGTCGGCCTGCGACAGCCGCGAGATGTCTTCGGTGCTGACATCCTGCACCATCAGCTTGGCCAACGCGTCCAACATATCGGCATCGATAAGGTCGATTTGGTCGTCGGTCAGCCCCAGACGCGCCAGTCGCCGAAGCGCGACGACTTGGGACGCGGTTAGTTCGGCGAGGTCATTGAGTGGGACTCCGAGCTCTTCGAGCCGACGCATCGTCCGGTCGGCTTCAGGGTTCAACTCTTCCAGGTCTTCCGCCGCGATGCCCATCTCAAGGACCGCGTCGAGCAGTCGAGCATCTTCCGGGGACAGTATGCGAACCTCTTCGTCGAAGTAGTGCGCTACCCGGCCGTAGTTGATGCCGAGCTTGGCCATCCAGTAGTTGATCGTTGCCTTCTGAACGTGAATCTCTTTCGATATGCTCGCTACCGTTTCGCCAGGTTCGTTCAGGCGAGCATGAAGGGTCTCGCGAAGGGGGCCACCCAGTTTATCTTCCGCTTCTTCCACCGCTTTGGTCATTCTCAAGTAGTTGACCGTAGTCATTTCTAGCCTCGTCTGGCTTTCAGGTTTGTCATCGCCGTTCGTCTGAGAGCATCGTCGCAGACTTGGCGAGCGCAATTCCGCACTTAGTTTTGAACTAGTTTAAACCGAGTTTCATGCCAGTTTCAACGGATTTCGAAACAAGTCCAGAACATTTCCTATTCATGGCACACAGAGATTTAACTTATTCAATATAAGTTTAAACCTAACTCAGTTTGAAATTTACTAAGTTTTGCACTTGTTTGAAAACAGTTGTGGTTTGGCTTTGGATCGAGGGATGGGAAGCAATTGACTAGTTTTGAACAAGTAAGAAAACCGTTCTGTCCG
>JAAXHR010000435.1 GCA_012270805.1 Dehalococcoidia bacterium | reverse complement strand
GGAGAAGGTCCGGACTTGGTGGCGAACCAGCGGACGGCGCCGGGCGGAGATTTTCCAGTGAATACGTCAGGTGGCGGTCTTTCATACACGCACCCGGGGATGTACGGGATATTCACGGTTGTGGAGGCGGTTCGGCAGCTGCGCGGGGAAACTGGCGAGCGACAGTTGGACGACTGCGACTTGGCGGTTGCGCACGGGACAGGTGGATATCTGTCGTCGACTGGGACGGTGATCTTGGCGGCGGCGTAGTTCGATCTCTTGGCACCTTGGTCGTTGATGCCGCGCAGTTCACCTTCAGGAGACCGGGACAGGCTTTTCCTGCCGATTCAGTGCAAAAATCGGTTCCATGCTTCGGTCTAAATCTACAAGTAGGCTTACGGGGGTGGTTTTAACGATCGTTGTATTGCCCATCGGAATGTTCGTGATGTACGCGGGCTTTCTGATCGGCCTCAATATGATCACGTTTGGTGCCGGAGGCGAAGCGTGTGACGATCCGACAGTGTGGCGGTTTCCAGAGGAGTGTCGGATCTATCTTGGTGATCGCGTGACGGGCGACCGGGCCGAAAACGGGAAAGATTTCATTTGGCGCGGCACGGAGGCTGAGGCCGACATCTGTTACGACGAGTTGTGGACTATGGGGCAGACTAGATCGGGGTTCAAGTATACGCATCCAGATGAGTGGCCCCAGTGTTTTGATCGTTATACAGAGAACATGTACGAGTACGGCTTTGCGGGCAGATTGAAATTCGACGGGGAGTTGATCGAGGATACGAAACCTCACGAAATTCAATTGGTGACGCCTACGACCACACCCTGAAAGCTAAATCAAGTTCCCGAACTTCGTCGCGGCTCAGGCTACTGAAAGTCAAGATGATTACATGAACGATTGGTCAAAACCGATAGCTAGATTTTTCGCTGTGATGCTCGTGATGGTGTTGACGCTGGTTGCATTGTTCTACATCTATGTTGCAGTCGGCATCGGTACTGCAGCCGGAAGGTACTATCTTCGATCGGTCGAGTGCCCGGATTTTTCGACGTATACGTTGCCTAAGGAATGCTTGGTTCACATGGGCGATTGGATACGCGGGGAGGAAAACGACGGAAAGAGCGATTTTGTTTGGCATGGGACCGAGTCAGATTTGAATGTCTGTGTCCAAGCGTTCGAACAAAAGCAAGAAGCGGAATTTGACGACGCCTACGACGCTAATTCGGAATGTTGGGACAGATACGGGGAAAGCGATCGCCTGACCGGATACAACGCAAAGATGGAGTATCAAGGACGTCTGCTCGACGATACCGATATGCGGATATGGGGGTTTGTAACCCCGACACCGTCGCCGTAACCGGCTGTGACGCGAAAACTGAACCGCAGTTACAATCTACTCTCGACTCAACAACCTTGAAGTAACACCTCCGAGGAGGGGTTAAACCATGACCACCGATGCCCCCGCAAGACTCGAGCCCGTATCGCAGCCGGAATCCGACCGCTACTGGGAAGGGGCGCGTAATGGTGAACTCTGGTTGCAGCGAGACAAGGCGACGGGCGAATATCAGTTCTACCCCCGAGCGCACAGC
>JAAXHR010000260.1 GCA_012270805.1 Dehalococcoidia bacterium | reverse complement strand
TGTGGGCGGAATCGGACATCATCACGATTCACGCGCCGCACACTGAAGCAACCAACCACATCATCAACTCCGAATCTCTGGCGAAGATGAAGTCGACCGCGATCCTCATCAACTGCGCACGCGGCAAGTTGGTCGACCAAGTAGCGCTTCATGCCGCCCTACGCGATGGCCAAATCGCTTTCGCCGGCATCGACGTGACAGAAATCGAACCAGTCGCGTCAGAAGACCCCATCCTGACATTGCCAAACTGCTATGTGACGCCGCACTTGGCGGGGTACTCGCCCACTTTCTTGGAGGAGTGCGGTCAGAAGCAGGCCGAGAACGTGAGCTTTGCCTTGACCGGCCGTGCACCGCACGGACTCGCCAACCCCGATGTGATTAAGACCATCGCCGTGCAACGTTCTGGCGACGGCGGCCGATGGGCGGGAATACCAGACTTTTCGACCGGCTTGCCGTTTTAGGCGACCAGTCTCGACGCTATTTGCTCATTCCAACACCGTCATCATCACAACGCGGTTGGTGTTGGTGCCGCGCCGATTGTTGGTCACGCCCCAGGCATTTGAAGTCTTGGTGAAGTCTTGTTGGTTCACCAAGACGCCGATCACGTCGACTGGGAGTTGCGCGTCGCGTATGGCACGCAAGACCGCATCTTCGAGCTTGACGGTTGCGTTGCGGACCTCGCCGACCTCGTAGCAGATCGTGGCGCCAGGTTTGACGACTCGGCAAAGCTCTTGCAGTGTTTCGGCCGTGAAGCGTTGCCAGTCTTCGATGCTCTGCAGAATTGCGATTGGTTGCGCGTCGATGTCGGTACCGGCGAACCATGCTCGCACGTGATTGTCGGTTCGGTAGTCTACGGTGTCCAAGAATGGGGGGGAGGTGACGACCAAATCGACCGAATCTGTTTGGATTGCTGGGGTGTTCCTAGAGTCGCAGCAGTAGAGGTCAAATCGGCTGTGGTTCAAACCGCCATGCCGTAGCAAGGACCGACTCTTTCGCAATATCAGTGATTTGACATCGCGTTCAGGCGGAATCTGAACGCGCCGTTCATTGATCCGTGACTGGCTTTCGATTGACGCCGCTTGATTGGGCGGAAGGGTGTAGACAGAAAAGAACCCTGGAGAGTGTCCAGTCAATCGACTCATCGCCACCAATCGGATCCAACCATCGACAGCGTCGAACGTGGCAGTGGCCTCGCGTTCTTTCAACCATGAGCGAAGGGCTACGATCTGGCGAAGCGTTACAGGATGGAAGAAAACGCCGAATTGCTCATCCCGCACAGTTAATTCAGCATCATCCCACCGCACTTCGCCCAAACGAGCTTCGATCTCGCAAAATTCAGGTGTATTGAGACGTGGCCCCGTCATCATGATCGATATCGGATTAGCGTCGTTTCCTAATGCCCGCCGGCCCATCAATGCCGCTTGAAGCGGAGTCGTGCCTCGCCCCATGAACGGGTCGTAGACAGCATCCGATGCTTCGGTAAGTCGATCGATGAAAAACTCGGGGAGCTGCGGTTTGAAACATGCTCGATAGCTGATTTCGTGCAGAGCGTGTCCGGCCCGCTGTGCGTTCGTCCAGAACTCGTTAATGAAATAAACCAGAG
>JAAXHR010000328.1 GCA_012270805.1 Dehalococcoidia bacterium | reverse complement strand
GGACCCGGTGTCGAAGATCTCATCTCTCGCCAATACAGTGAATACGAGGAGGAACCGCACACTACCGCCGAGGAAGTGGACGACGATCGATTCATCGCCACTACACGTGAAGTCATCGAAGATGTCGCCGACCAAGGAAACATCGTAATCCTCAGTCGTGGCGGAGCTGCCATCCTTCAAGAACGCAACGATGTCGTACGCGTCGGCGTTGTTGGGCGAATGGAAGACCGCGCCAAGAGAGTAGCCGAACGCGAAAACATCTCCATGGACGAGGCGCGAGACTTCATCGCCCACTCAGATGCCGCACAGCATCGCTACTTCGAAAAAGCATTTGGCACAAGCCCAATCGACCCGTTCCTCTACCACTTCATGTTCAACACGTCCGATGTCACCATCTCATACGCCGCTAGAATGACCGTTTTAGCCGCCCAATCGCTCGATGATGATGGCAAACTCTAACCGTCATCTAGAATCGAAACAACCAGATAAAACGACATCCACTCTCACATGCCTCCAAGAAACCGAAATCGACGCCGATCAGGACGCCGCCCAAACGTCTTCGTTCAAACCGAACGACCCGCCGGTCGGAGACAGACCAGCGACGAGCCGGAAGCCGAAAACGAAGCCGCCATCGAGCCATCCCCCGTCCTAGCCGCAACCTCTGCCGCAGTAGCCCGACAGCACCCGATCGGAACTCGTAGAACCCAACGCACCCGCTCTGAAGTCTACGCCCGCACCTTCCCCCGCGAAATCCGCAAAATGGGCATCCTCGCCGCCGGCATAGTCGTCGCCCTCGCGGTCTTCACAATCGTTCTGTAGCCAATACCGCCCCTTTCGCAAGGCGAAAAGGGCGCGAGCGAAGCGAGCGGGGTGTGCCACACCGCGATCCCTCCCCTTTTTGCAGAGCAAAAATGGGGATGCGGGAGCGAAGCGTCCGCAGGGGTACCAGAGGTGGCGCGACGTAAGTAAGGTGCTTTCGTAACCTGAACCGATGTGCGCATCAAAATGTGAATCTTTGCCATGCCTGTGAATTGAACCGCCAACTTGCGCGAGAATTAACCTCTAGCCATACGCCAATACTCGAACATCCGTATCCTAGACTAGCCAATGTTGCTGTTTGACGAACCCATCAATCCTTCCCGCG
>JAAXHR010000077.1 GCA_012270805.1 Dehalococcoidia bacterium | reverse complement strand
GCGTTAAACCAAGCTTTGCAGAGGCTATCCCACGGCTTCGACACGAAGCTGGTGGGCGAGCGTGAAATGCACCACGCGATGCTCTTGGGTGACTCGGTAGCGCGGATGCCGCACTACCCGAACCCACGAAAACGACGCGGGTCGGACGCACCTTCGGCAACTGGTTGGTACTTCTAAAACTAACCAGTCGAGGGGACCAAACCGACGGTTTCACCCTCTGAAAACCAGACGCCCCGCCGATTGGCGGGGCGTCTTCGTTCATCATGAGATCGGCGGTACGTCAACGGCCCGCTCGGGATGCCGGATGCCAAGGGTGTGGAATAGTTCTCGAGTAACTTTTAACGGAATGAGACGGCAGGACACGTCGCGCGACATCGTCGATGGCATCCGCCAAGCCCTCACTCATCAGTTGCTGACGAATCAGATTGGATGCCTTAATCTGACCAGTGTTGTCCGTCAAACCGTTGATGACCTCTTTCGCCGCCACTTCAGCAAGTTCGCAAAGCTCTACGAGTTGGAGATGGTCGGGATTATCCGGATCAAATTTGGGGATGGGAACTTTATTCAAGGGGTGAAGGTGAAAATGCCTATCAGATTCACGGGACTCCGCGAAGGCCATTTGTAGGCACGGCGCGTTAAGCATTGAAGCCATGTATGCCGCTTCTGCGTCTGGGGCGCTAAGATAGTAACACCCGCTGTCGATGATTCTGTCCGAAGTGATGCGAGCAGCGCGTAATACCTGGCCTGACGTGTTGTACGTCACCTTGTAGGTGTTATGTAGTGGCAACTCAAACTGCTTCATGAGTTTGTTCTGAAAGTTCAACTGAGCCCATAATGTCTTAGGTGTCGCTGAGCCTTGACCGCGATGAGTCTCATACAACTCGTTCAGCTTGTTCCAAAAGTCATTGTTGCCCTTGGAGAAGTTGAATGATCCATCGTCGTTAGTATGGAAGTCTGGCACCCCACGTTCTGTAAGTGGGATGATCGACTGCGATATTTGATCGCAACCGAATACCAGCAGATCTGATGGAAATAAAGTCTGCCGTACATAGTACGCAGGCACCTTCCCGCGTTGAGTTGACAACTGTTTCCAAGGCTGATGTCGTGATTTCGTAGTCGTCACTCTGTCTGGAGTAATCTCCGACAACTTGACCAGCACGGCCGGAGTTATGATGGCTCCTTGTGCGAATGAAGATCCGTGCGGATCGGAGTAGTCCGACGGCGCGTCGCCGAAATGTTTTTCATGAAGAACCCAACTGGTTTTCGCAACAAATTCCTTAAGACCGTCAGTCGGCACGATACGCTCCGTGCCTCGGCGGTTGGAGTAGACGCGGGTGGATGGCGCATATTTGGATTTTCCGCGCTGGACCCAGACGCACGATTTCGCCCCGGCGAAGGGCGGTTGACGAACCTTCGAGAAATCGAGATAGGTTGTGGTCAACGCCTCGTGCTTTTCGCGAACCCTAGCCCAGTTCCCAGCCTTTATAGAAGCCCAGTTAAGCACCCATCCAGCGGCTGGAGCGTCGATTTTTAGGTAGTGTTCCCGGCATTGATCGACGAACAGCCCGGCTATGTCGAAACCCGTAGCATTTTTCCCGCCTGCACTAATACCAAGTTCCGAGATGCGTGATTCCAATGCGCGTTTGCGCTCGCGCACTTGAATGTCGCTCATGCGCACCCACGGCGGATTAGCGACGATGCGGTCGACACCGCGCCGCGCAAGCATGTATGGAGAAATGTAGTTGGTCAAGTACCACGCCCAAACACTGTTCCCTTCTTCATGACAAACGTCCGTGAGCGTTTCATGCATCGACTCTAAACGCTCAAAATCCTTATCACTCAAACTGCTGCCCACTCCTACTGGCATCGCATCGCCAGCATGTGCAGTAGCTACGATGCGCCGCAAATCGACTGAGAAACGCGGCGACTCGGCAAACGCCATCGGCACGTTGATCGGAGTCTGTTTAGGAGTTAAAACCTCAATGATGGCCGATGCGTTTTGGGAAGCCAGAGCCATCCCGCGCCGGAGCATGAGGCTATCCCCTTGCCACACGTTCAGATCGTCCGGGGAATCTACGCTACCCAGAGGTAACGCACGCATCAGAGTAGCACGCGCAATTGATACCGCTACCGGATGAATGTCTATACCGAAAACAAGCTGAGCAACTAGGCGCCCCGATTCGGCGGGCGACAGGCGTTGGCGCTTAAGTGCCTCGGATTCCAGTAGCTTGCGCGCCGCGTGAAACAAAAAGGTCCCGGAACCACAAGCCGGATCCAGGACACCACTGCCACTGCCACTGTCCTCGCCTCGCCTCGCCTCGCCTCGC
>JAAXHR010000134.1:323-1873 GCA_012270805.1 Dehalococcoidia bacterium | reverse complement strand
AGCACCGAATGCATGGGTTCTGGATCAGCGATTAGGGGGACACGGACCCGTCCAGATAACTCTGCGGCCTCTTTGACGATACGATTCCATCTCGCCATTCGACTCCTACTAATCGTCGAATCAGACTTGAGGACTCGATCGGTGATGATGGGTAGAAATTGGCTCGCGCCGAGTTCGGTGCATTTGGCCAGTGCCAGCTCGTAGCGTTGGGGGCGCGTTAATGCCATCACCATGGCAACCTGAGTCTTCATTTCGACATTGGGTTCGCTGACTCCCGAGATGTGGGCCGTAACTGACTGTGAATCTCTTTCCGTGGCTTTGGTTGAAGCTAACTCGGCTGTCCATTCGCGCCCGTCGCCGGTGAATACTGTGAACTTCTCACCTGCACGTAAACGCAGAACGTTGCGAATTTGATGCGAAGTGTTTTCGGGCAACGATATTGCGGCACCGACGCGCAGCGAACACGCTGGGATTGATTCAATGTGAAATCGGTGCAAGACTAAGATTTCGTTTCGTCGTTCGACTTGACGATGCGTAGCATGACCCAATCGCCGTCTTGTCGGGATTCCGAAATTGCTATTCGTCTCGTTTTAACAAATGCCTCGATCACCGCATCAGATTGCTCCGCCAATATGCCCGACGCCAATATCGTGCCACCCGGACTAGCTTGATCGACGAGTGCGTCGGCCAGATCGATGAGGACGCGAGATGTGATATTCGCCAACACGTAGTCGAATTCGATATCAGGCAACTCAACGTGAGGCACTGAACCACTCAGGACGTGAGCGCGTTGTGAGACGCCGGACATTACTAGATTGTTTTGGACTGCCCGCACTGCGGTTTCGTCGATGTCCAAACACCAGGCTTCGTCGGCGCCCATTTTCAGGGAGACAATCGCGAGGACTCCTGATCCGCAGCCTACGTCCAAGACTCGGGCTCCGGTCAACTTGCCCGCATCGGCATCTTCGACAATGCCCTTCAAGCAGAGCCGGGTAGTCGGATGGTTGCCGGTGCCGAAGGCCAAACCCGGTGACAGGTATACGTGCACATCGTCGTTCTCGGGAGGTCGAGGCAGGCCGTCTTCTAAGGACCATGGTGAGATGGTTATCCGATCGGCTACCCGGATAGTGGGGAAAGATTGGCTGGCCCATTCGTCGGCGGTGACAAGGCGCTCGCGGTGCGGCTCCACGTCGGTCAGTTCCGACATCAACCTCAATCCGATGCCGATCATACCTTTGCGGTTGTCTACCGTATCGTCGTTTTTGAGGTAACAGAACACCTCAACGTCGTCGCTCGGATTGGCTTGGCCGCCGACATCGTCAGCGTCCCAGTCGCCAGATTGTGATACGAAAACCCGGCCGTCGCCGTAAGTTGTAAAGAGGTGAGTGACAGGTTCAGCGTATTCGGCAGGCAGTATTACGCTGATCTCCAACCAACTCTCGGTGTTCTGGTCACGCACGTTCAACCACTGTGCGTTGCTGCATGTTCAACTAGCCCGAAAAGGCGCCCTTGAGCCAGCTCCAAATCGAGTCGTCGCTACTTTGCGCACC
>JAAXHR010000134.1:0-242 GCA_012270805.1 Dehalococcoidia bacterium | reverse complement strand
CGCGGTCCGTCGTTCCGTAACCGCGGGACGCCCAAGCCGCGAAGGACTTCGTGATGGCCCGTCTGGACACCGGGTTCGATTCTGATTTCTTTGTCGCCTTCCAACGTTGGCACGGTGATGATGCCGCCCAACATTGCGGAAACGACATTCAACTCGGCACGGATTACTACATCGTTACCGCTTCGAGTGAACACTCGGTCGGGCTCCACGTGGACACGGACGTACAGGTCGCCCGCGTGTCC
>JAAXHR010000224.1 GCA_012270805.1 Dehalococcoidia bacterium | reverse complement strand
GCGCGTCACGTTCGACACCAACCGCCCCAACGGCGTCCTGCTCTCAGCCGATCAATCGATCCTGTATGTGGCGGAAAGTCCTGTGATCAAGAGCTATAGCCGACAGCTCAGGGCGTATCCAATCAGCTCAGATGGGACGTTGGGTGATGGCGCGGTGCTGTTCGATTTCGGACCGGGGCGCGGCATCGACGGGATGGCGTTAACCACCGACGGTCAAATCCTCGCCACTGCGGGAGAGCCTACAGCGGGTGCGGGTTCGGCGATATACGTCTTCGAATCAGACGGCCTTGTCCGAGCGACTCACCGCACCCCGGCGGACAGCCCGACGAACTGCACTTTCGGCGGGCCTGGCCTCGACATCCTATTCGTAACCTTCGCCACCGGCCACGTCTACCAAGTCAAAAACACCGGCATGACCGGGCATCTAGCGTATCCGCGGCGGACGTACTAACCAAGTAGTTATTCTGAACGTCCTCTAGTCCAGGTACTCATCCGTCCAAGCTTCGGTCTCGTCGAGATCGGCGTCGATCTCGCCCTGGTCTTTCATAAATTCGGCGACGCTAAGCCAACGCTCGGTCGTCATAGTTCCGAACTCGCCAGTTTCGTCAGCGCGCCAAGCCTGATCAGTCAGCATATCGATGCTTGGGCGTTCGATGTCTTCGATCTCCTCTTGCTCCGGGTTAAGCTCTAGCAGGATATCGATCGCGCCTTGTGGATCATCGAGCCCAAACTCGTAGCCCTTGGTAAAGGCTCGTACGAATCGCTCCACTGCGTCTGGACGTTCTTCGATCATGCGTTCAGACGTGATGAGCATCATTTCGTAGTACTGCGGTACACCGTAATCCTCTGGATAGATGATCTCGACTGGGTACCCCTTCTGCTCCAAAAGGATGCTCTCGTGCGACCAGTACGCCCCGATGATGGCATCCACGGTTCCGGCCGCAAGAGTTTCCCATAGAGCCCAACCGATATCGACTGTCTCGACATCGTCGAGAGTCAGACCGTCCGACTCCAGCATCGTGCCGAGCATCTTGACGTTCCACTCGATACCGGGATAACCGACCTTCTTGCCTTTGAGGTCTGCCGGGCGCGTGATACCCGAAGATTTCAACGCCATCAACGAGTTCAACGGTCGCTGCACGATCGCTTTGAGCGCGACGATTGGCAACCCTTCGTTGCGGGCGAGTAGCGTATCGGTCTGGTAAAAGATGCCGAAGTCTCGTTCGTTTGACGCCACGATTTGCGCCACGAGCGCGGGGTCCGCGGGCGGTCGAACATCTACATCAAGATTCTCTTCATCGAAGTAGCCCTGATCCTGCGCGACAAAGATGCCGGAGTGGTTTGCGTTCGGGTACCAGTCAAGCTCGACCGATACAGATTCGCGTTCGGCCGGCTCATCGCCTGTGCACGCTACTATCGTCAAGGCGATAGCGAACACAAAAGCCATCAACACTAATTTCATGAGTCCGATTTTGGTCTTCAATTCGACTCTCCTTCACTGTCTGACTGATGATAATTCCATAACATGCGCGACTGCACCTGAGAGATCAATATGAACATCAACGATGCCATAACCGAAAGAGTGATAATCGCCGCGAACACCTTGTCAGTCTGGTAACGCGAGCCCGATGTCTTGATCAGCCAACCCAGTCCTGAGCTGGCGCCTATCCATTCTCCAATCACAGCACCGATCACCGACACTACCGCCGCCACTTTGAGACCGGCGAAAAGGTACGGAAGCGCCGACGGAAGGTGAAGCTTGGTGAACATCTGCCATTTCGATGCACCTAGAGTGCGGAACATCGCGATCATGTCGGCGTCAACTGATCGTAACCCGGTCATCAGACCGATGGTTATCGGGAAAAACGTAAACAGGACGACTATGACTACCTTGGGTGTCATTCCCGTTCCCGTCCAGATCACGAGCAACGGTGCCAAAGTGAACACGGGGATCGTCTGCGATGCGATCAAGAAGGGGTAAACCGACCGCTCAAGCAGCCGTGACCAAAACATTCCAGTCGCCATGACAAACCCGAACGTCGTTGATACTGCGAAACCGACCAAGATCTCCCGCAGCGTTACCCATGCGTTCTTCAAAAACAGCGCAGGATCGGCAAAGAGTTCTCTGAGAATCTGGGAGATTGGCGGCAACAGCCATTCTTGAACCTCAAACACCCTCACCGATATTTCCCACAGCACCAAACCTGACAGTGCGATAACCAATGCCGCGCCCCAGTTCTGGATGTAGGAACGCAACGTTCTCCACACGGATTTATGTTCGCGGCGCGATTGCGCTACCGCTTCTTCCGTCGACAATCGTTCTTCAGTTTGCGGAAGCACGCTCATGAGACCGATACACCACTCAATTCTGAGAGCAACCGCCACTTCATTTCAACAAACTTCGGTTCGCGTACCACATCTCGCGGTCGAGGGCGAGGCAGATCGACATCCAGTTCGAACACGATGCGTCCCGGACGCGGCGACATGACCAACACACGGTCACCCAACATCAGGGCCTCTTCAACATCATGGGTGACCATGACTGTTGCGCGGTTTGTTC
>JAAXHR010000103.1 GCA_012270805.1 Dehalococcoidia bacterium | reverse complement strand
GCCACCGATGCCGACATATTCGAAAATGAGGGTTGCGCCCTCAAGGGCGACGGGTCCGCCGCTACCGGCAACGTCAAGTGGGAGGTCCGCAAGGAGGTCGAGCAGGCTTCGACGCTCTACGCGACCTACGCCTACGATCCCAAGACGGCGTCGGACGAGCCACGCGTCATCCTTGTAGATTCCGACCTGATCAAGATCAGCATCGCCGACACTGGACGCGACAAGCGGTCCGGGGTGTTAATACGTGGAGCGTCTAACGATGATCATCTCGTTGATGACGACACTACCGGTTTGTTGGGCAAGGTAATCAGGGATGACCTTACTAAGGGCGACCTCCATTTCGATACCTATGACCCGGATCTGACTAACGACACTACTGACAACGATGTCATCAAGTTCACTTCGGAGGAAACCTCACTGCAGGGCATCGAGATCTACAACGACACTGAGAGCACATCGGTAATCGAAGACAGCGGAAATTACACGCTCAACTTCACGCGTAGCAAAGCTGCTACTATGCCCTTCGCTCCCGCTGACTTCGATGTTGCCGACGGAGCAGTGGTCAGGTTCTATGGGTGTGTAGCTGATGAGGCTAGTTGCCCCGGCACCGATGCTGGCGAAGAAATAAAGGTGTTGACTGAACTGTCGGTTGACGAGGATGCCTCCAACGGTGAGGCGGGAGCGGATATTGCGCCTTGGCTCGCGGTGAATGCCAGTGTGACGGATGGCAAGAACATCATTATCGAAGCCATCTACTACCGCACGAGCACTAAAGAGAACCTGAAGGGTGGCGAAGCGTTCCACCATTGCTCATCCGGTCACACCGTTTACTTCGGGAAGGTTAACGAGAGCGACGAAGATGATTGGAGATGCGACAATCCCGATACCGATACCAAGGAGAGTATGCTGGCAACCAAGAGAGAGGCCCCTGAAAATGTCGATTACACCGAAGACGAGATCGATGACAACGACGCGTTGACGGTGCTGGCCAGATCTGATGGCGACGTGGAGACAGTGAATCTGTTCCTCGCCGAAACAGGTATTTTCTCCGGCCAGTACGAAGGTTATCTGCGGCTGACCGATGCCAACGGCGACGGCTCGGCGGACGAAGATGACACCAGCACTACGGATGTTGATGAGACGGACCCCACCGACTGGGGCCTCAAGGTAGGCGACGGGAGCGGTGCTTCCGATTCGGGCGAGCATGTAGCGGTTCTGGGCGTCGAGAGCGGTTCGGTCACGATCGAGTACGTCGACTCGGACGGTCGTAGGCGAACGTTGGAGATCGAGATTGACCGGCAGCCACCGGCGATCCAGGTAACCAGCCCGGCCAGCGGTACTTCCAGCGACGACCACACTCCGGACTTCAA
>JAAXHR010000359.1 GCA_012270805.1 Dehalococcoidia bacterium | reverse complement strand
CTGCGACATCCTACCACCCAGAACATGCCGCGCAAATCGAAGACGGCCTTCTCTGGCTCGGAAAAAGACGAAGCGATGACGCCGTTCCACGACATGGGCTTTATCGCCCGCGAGCGTGATGGTAAGCGCGGCTTCAAGATCGTCGTCGGTGGCGGGTTGTCGATCATGCCGCAAATGGCGGAGACGTTGAGCGAATTCGTGCCCGTCGAAGATTACATCCGACACGCCGAAGCCGCGTTGAGGATCTTCAACCGCCAGGACGAAGAGCGGAAGAATTTGATGCGAGCTCGGATCAAGTACACCATCAAGCGGCTCGGCATCGAGAAGTTCCGCGAAATGGTCGCCGACGAGCTTAAAGGAGATTGGGCCAACAAGGAAATCGATCTCGATACGTTGCTGTTTATCGAGGACGAGTCTGCGGACGCGCCGGCGCCACCTGCGAACCCTGCGCCAGAACCCGCAAACGATGCAAACTACGATTTCTGGAAAGCGTCTTCAGTTGAAGAGCAACGCCAAGACGGTTTCAACGTCGTCTACGTCCGAGTGGAACGCGGCGACATCTATGCTGAGCAATGGCAATCTCTGGCCGACATCGCCCGCGAATACGCTGGTGGTCGCGCACGTATTGACCAGCAGCAGAACATCGTTTTCCGATGGGTGCGAACCGAGTCGCTGTACGACATTTATCTGGCGCTCAAAGAGATCGGGATGGCGACGAGTGGTCGCGAGACCATCCGAGATATCGTGACTTGCCCGGGCACCGACTCCTGCAAACTAGGAATAACTTCGTCGATGGGTTTGAACAAGGCTCTCGGTGAGAAGTTGGACACGATGGACGTTTCGGACCCGCTAGTTTCCAATATCCACATCAAGGCGAGCGGCTGCCCGAACTCCTGCGGGCAGCACCACGTCGCGAACATCGGTTTCCACGGCGCAGTGATGAAAGGCGGTGGCGGTCAGGTTCCGGCTTACGAGTTGTTCATTGCTGGTGAATCGACCGATGGGCCGGTGCGTATCGGCAATCGTGTACGAGCTAGAGTTCCCGCCAAGCGAGCCGGAGAAGCGTTGGAGATGATCATCGATCACTACAAGGCGAACCGGAACGATGGCGAAGAGTTCAACAAGTTCGTCGACCGGGTTGGTGTTCAACCCTACGAAGACATGTTCGGACCGTGGAAGGCTGAGATCGGCCCGCTCGACAGAGAGAACATCCAGACTTACATGGACTGGGGCAAGACGGTTCTCTACAAGCTTGAGCGTGGCGAAGGAGA
>JAAXHR010000182.1 GCA_012270805.1 Dehalococcoidia bacterium | reverse complement strand
GTGATGAGGGCATCGTTCTCAATCGCGCGGACATGCAGGTGCGGGTGGATAACGATTCCTTTGTGGAACAGACGTTGATATACCGGGGGACGTGTTGTTGCGCCGAGCAGTGTGCAGATCGCCTCCATACTCGTGATAATCTCCACAGACTTCCCTGAATCGAGCAGTAGTTCCGCGACACTGGGTCCTTGGAAGCCGTACTCCTCATCAATCACCGCTATACGCTCACCTGTTGGCATCTCGCCGTTCAAGACAGACCACGCATCTACTGTGTTTTCAGCCCCAGGGACCTGAGGTGTTAGTGGACGCGCACCCGTCGCCACAACCACAACATCAGGGATTTCGCTCAAGATTGATTCGACGGTCGCCGGGCAGTTTAGTCGAATATCGACCCCAGCCTTTCGGCATTGTTCCCCCATCCATTCCGTTGCCCCTGAAAACTCCCCGCGCAATGGGGCTTTGGCAGCAATCAGCGTTTGACCGCCCAACTCGCTATCCCTTTCCATCAGCACGACTTCGTGCCCGCGCCACCGTGCGATGCGTGCAGCTTCAAGCCCTGCGGGACCACCGCCGACCACCACCACTTTGCGAGGTTGCTCCGCCGGTGTGAGTGCGCCCAACTCGGTCTCCCTACCTATCGTCGCGTTCTGCACACACGTCACACCGCGTCCAGTATAGATGCGATCAATGCAGCCTTCGTTGTAGCCTCGACACAACCGGATGTCATCTAACTGTCCCGCCATCGCCTTTTGTGGTGCCTGCGGATCAGCGATTATCGCACGGGTCATGATGACCAGATCTGCCTGCTTGCTTGCGACGATCTGCTCCGCTTCCATCGGATGTGTCACCCGCCCTGCCGTGATAACCGGTACGGACACCACCCTCTTAATCGACGCTGCCAACGGCGCGTATGTCGCGTGCGAGAAGGTCATGTCTGGCACCGCTTTCGCTTCACCAACGAAGGTTTCAGCGGTCGCTCCAATGACGCTAAAGTAATCGAGGATGCCCAGCGCGTCCAGCTTTCCCACAATCTCTTGCATCATCGTATTGTTGAGACCGCCCTCTGTGAAATCATCACCTGTGATACGGATCCCGATGATGAAATCATCGCCGCACCGCTCACGGATACCCTCAATAACCCGTATGCCGAAACGCAAACGATTTGGGAGCGAGCCGCCATACTCATCGGTGCGTTGGTTTGCGTTCTGCGTCCAGAACTGATCGATCAGATGGCAGTG
>JAAXHR010000193.1 GCA_012270805.1 Dehalococcoidia bacterium | reverse complement strand
AAGGTTGTTCGGCTCTGAAGAGTAGTTGGGATCCGAAAAGTAGATGCGCCCCTGACCGTCAATATCGAGGTCGTTGGGCATATTGATTTTGAAACCGTCGAGATTGTCAGCGATTACGGTTGGATCTTGATCAGGATCTGATGTGTCGATTTCGACTACTCGGTTCGCTCCGCCCTCGCAGGCGAATAGTCGGCCTGAACGGTCGAACTTCATCCCGTTCGCTTGGCCGGTATCATTTCTCCATACTTCGCTGTTTCCGGTCTTCGGCTCCCATCGATACGACGTGGACGCGTAGCACTCGTTGTATAGCAGTCCACTACCGTCCCATGCCGGCCCCTCGGTCAGCGAATCGTGTTTCGCGATCAGTTCCCATTCCCAAATGTCGTTCATTGTTATTTCTGACCTGTGGTTGCTCGCGATTTCTTGTCGGGATGTCGACTAGGTTTACTGCGGGTAGAGAAGGTAACCACTAAGGCCGGTATCGCGTGCGACTAGGCAGTGTCCCTCGATCGACGAGACGTAAAGATCGCCGTCGGCGAAAGTGCAGTTGGTAGGACGTTGCGCGACAACCGGGTGCTGTTCGATGATCATGCCATCCGGATCAAAGTGAGTGACATTTCCGCCGGGTCCGGACACTTCCCAACCGGTACAGGCGACAATGCTGCCGTCCGAAGCGAGCGTCATGCCGTCGATGCCGCGGTGCGGGCCGAAGTCGTGTAGGATTCTGCATTCGCCAAGCGAGCCGTCGTCATTGACGGGATAGGCTCGCAAGTCACGGCTCTCGCTGGCGCGGAAGTCGCTTTGCGCGACATAGAGCGTCTTGTAGTCGCGTGAGAAGATGAGACCGTTGGGCTGTGTGGTGTCGAATGTTCGACGTCTGCAAACCCAGTTTCCGTCGTCATCTTGCTCAGCCGAGATGATCGCCGAGTAAGTTATACCTACGTCAGGGTGCGAATCGCCGACGCGGTCAGAGAAGTAGATCGCGCCCGAGGGTGTTATCGCGAGGTCGTTGGGACCGTTGAAACGCAGCCCGTCGATACGATCGAAAGCCGTCTCGAAACTCCCGTCATCATTGAACTTGATGATTTTACGGCCGGCGCTGGCGCAGCCATATAGATTGCCGTCTGCATCGTAGTTCAATCCGTTCGTGCCTTCGGTGTTTTCAGCAAAGACATCAACTAGACCGGATTCGACGTCGAGCCGCATGACTCGGTCGTGTGCGATGTTGCTGTACAGCATGTGCGATCCGGTCCAGCAATTGCCTTCGGTGATCGAGCCGATCATTGGGGCGGCATCTTCAAAAGTCCAGGGCATCAGTTAATTCCTTTTTGGGTCGTTGAATCTGTGATTTGATCGAAGCGAGATTGGAATCAGTCGCAACCGAGTTGGTCGGCCAAGTCGTTGAAATCTGCGGCGGCTATGTCGAAATCCGACGTGTCAGGCATTGCTACCGGACGCTCCACACCGTGCTCGAACGGACGATGGACGAACGCGGTAGCGAGCCCTTCGCGTGCTGATGCTTCCAAGTCGCCGGTGTGAGCGGCGACCATCATTACCTGATCGGTGTTTAGGCCAAGCAGTTTCGACGCGTTGTTATA
>JAAXHR010000315.1 GCA_012270805.1 Dehalococcoidia bacterium | reverse complement strand
GCTCCGTGCACCAACAGCACGGGAGGACCGTCCCCGAACTCCATCACGTGAATCCGTTGGAACCCACCCGCTGGTACGTACCGCCCCTCGTACCGCAGGTTCGAGAGCGACATCAATCGATCACCTGCCGCTCGAATACGTTCCAAGCTCTCATCAGATGCCGGAGCGGCTATATCAACAGCAATATCCAAGACGCAACTGCCTACCTATTACACGAATTCCCCCAAAGTGACATGAAAAGCGTCGTGTCTAAAATTGGGGTTGCATGACATTATCCGATACGAAAACGGATCCCGGTGCGTCGCAGCCCGGTTCATACACCGACTCTGACCCGGTGCTCCAAGAAGCCGAGACTCTCTTGGAGTTCGACCGCATTCGCGAGATACTAGCCGGAGAAGCCCGGTTTTACATGTCGCGCGAAATCATACGAGAAGCGCGACCTGTTCGCCACCCGGAGGACGTCAATCGCCTGCAAGACGAAACGGCCGAGGCCGTAGCTCTGCTCAACACCAAGGGCGACATCGGCTTGGCCGGGATGCGAGATCCACGGGAGCCGCTGCGTCGCGCCATTCTCGGAGGCATGCTCAATGGCTCCGAGTTGCTGGTACTGTGCAGCATCTTCCAATCAATGTGGATTGCCAGATCAACCGTGATGATGATCGCGGACGAGGTGCCTCTGCTCTCCGCGATGGCATCTCAAATCCGTGACTTACGCGAGGTGCGCACTGGCATCGTCGATGCGCTCTCGGACTCCGGAGATGTGCTCGACAGTGCGACGCCACGGCTAGCTCAGATGCGCGAACGTTCACGCACCGCTTACCAACGCGCGATGCGAATCTTGGAGCGGTTGGCATCGCGCGACGATTTGAAACCCGTCTTGCAATCGAACGTGATCGCATCACGCGGCGACCGGTTAGTTCTAGAAGTTAAGTCCTCGCATCGCGGATTCGTGCGGGGCATCATCCACGATGTATCTTCCAGCGGTCAAACCGCATTCATCGAACCATTCGCGGTGGTCGATACCGCCAACGAGTGGCGTGAAGCCGCATACGAGGCCGAGAAGGAAGAGGAGCGCGTGTTGCGAAAACTATCGCGCTCGATAGGTATTCACGGCGAAGCTGCAATGGCATCTTTGCAAGCCGTCGCCAACCTTGACGCGGCGGTTGCCAGAGGCCGTTTGTCGTTAAAAATAGGTGGCATACGCCC
>JAAXHR010000431.1 GCA_012270805.1 Dehalococcoidia bacterium | reverse complement strand
GCGATCCACCCGTTCGCCTTCAGCGATAAACAGGCGTGCGGCAAAGAAGCCACCCCGGAATCGCTCGCCGATGCCATCGGAGCCGATCCGGCCGATTTTGAAAACGGTCTGATGCTGATTTTCATCGATCCATTGACAGTGTCGACTGAATACTCGCTCTCGATGCTCGACTCGGTTTATCCGTCGGTGATGAAATTCGGAGCGCTCGTCAGCGGTGGCCACGAATACGGAGAGAATCGGCTGTTTCTTGGTGATGAACTACGACACCACGGCGCCGTTGGCATGTTGCTTAAGCAGAACTTCGATGCCGACACGATAGTTTCCGGCAGCGAGGAGCCTGTCGGTCCCAGCATGGTCATCACGAAGTCGACCCGTAACGAGATCCACCGATTGGATGATCGCAACCCAATGACGGTGTTAGAGGAAATCTTCCTGAACGCCGATCCCTTGAGCCAGATCCGGATGAAACGGACACTGGTCGTCGGGCTGGAATCCAGCGGCGTCTTGATGGACCCCGACTACGTGATGCGCAACATCATGGATATCGACCAAGAGACCGGGACGATGATGATCGGAGATCTGGTCGAAGAAGGTCAGGCACTCCAGTTCCACGTTCGTGACGGCGAACTGGCGTCACAACGCCTCACCCAAAACCTCGATAACTACGTGTCGCACGTGGTCGAGCGGGGCAAGAACGTCGATGCGATGCTGTGTTTCAACTCAGTCGCTCGAGGCTATCGAATGTTCGAGGAAGATGACCATGACGCGAAGATCATCGCTGAGCGGTTCGGCGACATCCCGATGGCCGGTTTCTTCTCAAACGGCGAGATTGCTTCGCGTCGCGGAGGGTTCTCGCTTCTTGACGAAGAAGAGTTTTCAACACGGGTAATGGGATACTCGGATACGCTCGTCATGCTGCGCGACCTGTCCAAGCAACGTGCCCGTGGAATGGCGAGCAGCGGGGCATCATCCTCAGCGATGAGCTAGTTGCCGTTCTAGGGTGTGCAACGGCCGCAGAATCGTTGCGATTTCTTCACGTTGATGTTTGGATTCGCACACCTAAATTTTGTAATCTATTCACATAATGTTTGTAATCCATTCATTATGTGAATGATTATCATAAACAACATGAATGGAAAAACGCTCCAACGCAGAGTTGCGTCAACACTGGACGAACTCCTCGGCATCATGCCCGCTGTGGTCGTAACTGGTGCCCGACAAGCCGGGAAGAGCACGCTGGCACAGAAACTCACATCCGAACCGCGCCGATTTATCACGCTCGACGATTTGGACACTAGAGAGCTTGCTGAAAGTGACCCGGAGGCTCTAGTAGGTGGGCCAGAGCCGATAACCATCGACGAGGTGCAGCGGGTACCCGATCTGTTAAACGCGGTCAAGCTTGACATCGACATGAACCGACGAGCGGGCAAGTTTCTGCTCACCGGTTCGGCGAACCTCCTGCTGATGAAACAAGTCTCAGAATCCCTCGCGGGTCGTGCGAGCTACCTGACTCTTTGGCCGATGACTCGTCGCGAGCAACTGGGCATCGGCAGCACAGGGGTCTGGGATGGTCTCATCGATGGACGGGACGAAGATTGGCCTGAAATCGTTGCAGAGCAACCAGCAAAACGGGAAGACTGGCGAGAACTCGCCCTGCGCGGCGGATTTCCATTACCAACCTTGGAACTCAGAACGCCACGACAGCGATTGATCTGGTTCGAAGGATACGTTCGGACTTACTTGGAGAGAGATCTGCTTGAACTGTCCAGGATCTCCGCGCTGCCCGATTTCCGAAGATTGATGCGCGCATCGTCACTCCGGATCGGCTCAGTAGTCAATCAGACGGAAATAGGTCGAGACCTAGCGATGTCCCAACCAACGGTGGGTCGCTATCTCAACGTGTTGGAGACGTCATACCTCATCGTCCGAGTCAATGCCTATGCCGTAAATCGGACCAAACGGTTGATCAAATCGCCGAAACTTTATTGGGGCGACACTGGTGTCGCGTTGCATCTCGCCGAAATCCCCGATCCAGACGGGGTGCATTTGGAAAATCTGGTGTTGAACGATCTCCTGGCGTGGCGAGACGCTCGATTGGAAACTGCCGGAATCTTCTTTTGGCGGACTTCAACCGGGGAAGAGGTTGATTTCGTAATAGAAACGGGGAATCGCTTATTGCCGATCGAGGTTAAAGCGACAACACGTCCCAGATTGAGGGACGCTAGACACCTCCGCACCTTCCGCAAAGAGTACGGCGAAAGATCGAGGTACGGGTTGTTGCTGCATGGCGGCGACACAACTGAATGGTTGACCTCAGATGTTCTCGCCGTACCGTGGTGGAGCGTCCTGTAATGTGCGGATAGTGCGCTCCGACGCTATTTTCATAACTCGTCGAGCGGTCGTACGACATCAATCACCGATGACACCCGTCTCAACGACGAGTTTAAAGATTGCGGATCAACGTCCGACGAGCAGCTTGTCGTCGCGCAGATCACATAGTTGGCGAATGTCCCCAGAAGCGCGAGCATGATGTCCCGGCGAAATGCTGAGAATGAATAGTCGGATCGAATGTCGTTCCACAATGCTGAGTAGTAATCGGCGACGAGGCGATTGAAGCGGTTTCGGGCATCCTCGGGTGACAGCGTCGTCGAAAGAAACTTCGCGACATCGCTGCTTGCGCCGCTGTACACCGCGTCTTGCCAGTCGATCAATACGGGAGCGGGAGGATCGTCAGTCCTGCGCAGCATCATGTTTGCAGTATGCAGATCGCCGTGTGTAAGGGTTCGGGGCCGATCATCCAATTCTTGTAGAACTTCCAGAATATTGTCGGCAAGAAAATCTGCGA
>JAAXHR010000424.1 GCA_012270805.1 Dehalococcoidia bacterium | reverse complement strand
CCCAGAAACACCGAAAGCAACGCCCGAATCGTCCCGCCATGCGAAACCAGACAAATGTCTCCCTCAATCTCCAGCACCCCCGACTCCGCAACGAAACGCCCGGCTCGCGCCACCAGATCAAGCCACGACTCCCCGTCCGGAGCCCGACCATACGACCGCGTCCAAGGATCGGCAGCATCCGGAAAACGCTCTCTGATATCCGCAATCAACAACCCCCCGAACGCACCCGTGTTGATCTCCCGCAACATTGGGTCCGTCGAATACTCCAAACTCAGACGGTCCGCCGTCATCGCACACCGCGACAGATCACTCGAAATCACCCGCGTGAAATCGAAATGACCCCGAACATACTCACCCACCAGCTCCGCCTGTCGCATCCCCTTTTCATTCAACGGAGGATCCATCCAACCCTGCGACCTCCCCTCCGCATTCCACGACGTCTCTCCATGCCGAATCATCACTATTCTGCTCATGCTGATCAATCTCCAAGCTGTCGATTTTTGCTGTTAGTAACTGATATTGCCGAAGGTCGTCCGGCAACAAAGAGACGCGCCATGCGGCTCAAATTCCGCCTCGTTTCAAATCTGGCCGCACTCGATGATAATTCCGCGTGTCTATGATCCGCTTCGCCACGCCAAGATCATCCAAAGTATCAACATCGAACAAGCTTAGCAACCGCGGGTCGATCCGTTCCGCCTCGTCCTCAGTCATTATCTGAAGCGGATGAAGCCCTTCGTCCATCACCCGGTGCACCAGTGCAGTGGGAGACCGCAGCCCTTCGCTCAGAGCATCCGCTGTCAACTCTCGCCAACTGTCCACCGGATAGACCGCATGAAGCGGATTCAACCGATTCGCATATCGCACGAACACCGCCGAACTCCGACCATCGCTTCCCGACCGCCCAAATCCAGCCAGCCGAGTCATCTCGATGATCAACGCCCGCGACAGAAACGGGTAGTCAGCTCCCACCAAGAACGCCAACGGAGTGGTCGCCGCCGACAAACCAGCCGATATCGCCGACAGCGGCCCCTCCGAACCCTCTATATCCGTCACCACATGCATCCCCA
>JAAXHR010000355.1 GCA_012270805.1 Dehalococcoidia bacterium | reverse complement strand
GGGCTCGAGAGGGTGGCTCGTGATGGGTCGCCTCCCGGCGAGTAGAGCATGGAATCGAGGACGATCCATTCACGCTCATGTTTCAGGCCGGGTTGGATTTTGTCAGTTAAGTCAGGCATCAGGTTTTGTAGCTTTTAGTCCACCAAGAGATGATCCGCCATTTCCGAGAAGTCGCGAACAATCAGATCTGGCTCGTAACGTGCGTCGGTGTCTTCGAAGGGCAGATTGTATCGGTTGACGTATATGCCGCGGAGCCCACAGGTTCGAGCGCCCAGAACATCGAACGAGTTGGAAGAGACCATTATTACTTCGCCAGGCTCCATGTCCAACAGCCTGGCTGCGCTGCGGTATACGCCGGGATGCGGCTTGAACGCGCCCGCAACTTCTACGGATATGACATCATCGAAATCGAATTTGATGCGATTTTCGACAAGGTAGTCGAGAAACCAGGGGTTGCCGTTTGAAAGTGCTACGAGCTTGTAAGAAGATTTCATCCGTTCGAGAGCCGGCAGACAGTCAGGGAACGGGGAGAGGTGTCGCCATCCCTGCATAAAAGCGTCCACCTCGTCTGATGTCGGCGGTAGGTCGTTGAGCTTGGCGATGTAGACGAAGGCCTTCTGCGCGGTTTCTAGGTATCCGGTGTGGCCGAGTTCCAACAGGGAGTCCTGGTACTGCTCGATACGTTGCCGATGCCTTAGCTCCGCCCAAAACGCGTTGGCATCGACACGGTCTTGTGCGTTTCGCCCGCGAATGAATTCGGCGATGAATGGCGTGAGGCTGCCACCCAGATCCAGAACCGTGCCAAAAAGATCGAACGTGAGAGCCTCGCGTGTAGTGAGATCTGTCATTTGCTGTGATTTGGTTTCAGATGGCGTGGCCTTGAGCATCGGCTTCATTAAATGCTGGAGTTCTGCACTTTAGCATCGCCATCGCTGCCGCATCAGATTCTTCCGTGCTGAGCAAGTTGCACACCGCGGCTGGTTCGCCAGGAGTAACACCTTGCACGATCGGGTATAGATGCCAATACCGACCATCGGTAATGGCGAAGATTGCGACTCCAGTTTCGATGCATCTTTGGAGATG
>JAAXHR010000199.1 GCA_012270805.1 Dehalococcoidia bacterium | reverse complement strand
CCAAGAACAGTCCCAAAGACAGTGTTCGATAGCCCGTCAGTGAAACTGACGATCCGGGTGATGTGAGATTGGTCATGGCTTCCTCTCTTGATCGAATGCTACTGTATACAAGACGTCCAAACATCGGCAGGAGTTCCATCGGGCTCATAGCTGTTGAAGATTCATTTCGTTCCGAGGGTTATCCTTCTTTTCTGTAGTCAAATATTCAACCCATCGAACCACGACTAACTCGAAGAGGGTCTACATGACTGAAGACAACGGCAAAAAGAAGGTATTGATCACAGGCGGAGCAGGGCTTATCGGCGGAATTCTCATCGACCGTCTCGGCGACCGGTACGAACTGTCCTCGCTGGACCTGAAGGAAGCGGACGCAGTGCCGTCGCACGTGGCATCGTTAGACGATCTAGACGCTATGCAATCCGCGTTCGCTGGGGTGGATACCGTGGTGCACTTGGCCGCAGATCGGTCGGCGTACGCGGAATGGGATTCGGTGTTGTCGAACAACCTCGTCGGCACCTACAACGTCTTCGAAGCGAGCCGCCGTGAGGGCGTCAAGCGTGTCATTTTCGCGTCCTCGAACCATGCTACTGGCGGCAACTATCTCCACGAGCCGTGGAGCTTGGTCGGCACCGGTCAGTTCGACAAACTCGAAGCCGGCAAATACCCGTTGGTCGATGAAGATACTATGATCCGACCAGACGGGTTTTACGGCGTCTCAAAGGCATTCGGCGAAGCGATCGGGAGCTATTACAACGACTACCACGGCGTCGCATCGATACACCTCCGCATCGGATGGGTGATATCGACTGATGATCCGTCTTTTTCGCCGTTCGCGCTGTCGTTGTGGCTCAGCCATCGCGACGTTGCCCAAATTGTGCGATTGTCGATCGATGCCCCCGAAGATCTTCGCTACGGTATTTACTACGCCACCTCGGACAACATGTGGAAGATTTTCGACATCACCCGCGCAAAGGCGGAGTTGGGTTATGCCCCAGAAGACGGTTCTGGAAGCGAGTTCACAGAAGGTCCACCGCCGGTTCGGGATCGGTAGAACACATCAAACAAGTTCCTACCTAGCCTGCCCAAGCCGAGCAATCAATTGGTTGACATCCTCAGCTCCGGCCAGTTCGATCCTCCGGATAGTCTATGATTCGTGTTTCAAGGCGACGCAAACTGTCCTGAGTCGCGCGCAGTTCTTGTAGCAGCTCTTCGCGGGATACCGGGGGCTGCAACTCTTTGAGCGTCTCTTCCTTGGCGCGATCGAGGTTGTTGATCACCACGGCGATAAACAGATTGACGACCACAAAGGTGCCAACAATGACGAAGCTGACAAAGTAGATCCACGCGAACGGGTTGAGCTCCATAGCCTTATTGTTCACCTCAACCCAGCCTTCCAAAGTGATGATCTCAAACAGAGTCAGAATCGAGATGCCGATGTTCCGCCAGTGTTCCGGATCGTGTTCGTGGAACAGTTGGAAACCAACTATGGCGTAGAT
>JAAXHR010000017.1 GCA_012270805.1 Dehalococcoidia bacterium | reverse complement strand
CGCTTCATCGGGGATGGCGTGCTATCCAAGAGTGGCAGGATCTACATCTTGTCGAGTACGACGGTTCTCCGAAACCGCGAATCTGCGGAACTGGAGGTCACGCGTCGATTGCGTGGCCCGGCGATGATGCGTTTCCACAACGACCCCAAGCGTGGCGACCTGATGTACATCGCTGACTTCGGTTGTCACCGCATACAGGTCTACCGCAAAGAGGCATATGAGCTGACGCCCGAGCAGATAGCT
This sequence comes from Dehalococcoidia bacterium, assembly GCA_012270805.1. Taxonomy (GTDB): domain Bacteria; phylum Chloroflexota; class Dehalococcoidia; order Lucifugimonadales; family Lucifugimonadaceae; genus Bin127. Next base: position 759 of record JAAXHR010000017.1, on the reverse strand, counting down.
CCGGTTCCGACTGCGCCGACGCTTTACACGGTTTAGGTTGACAGCTTAGTAGTCCGGCCCCATCAGAGATCGGGCGATGTCAACGCAGTCCTAACCTCTCCTCTACTCCCGTGAGCACATCGCGCGCAATCTCTAGCGCGCGTTCCGAATCCAGTGCCTCGTGAGTTTCGCACGGCGCGCCGCCGATGAGTGTCTGGGGATAACGAGCGCCGACGTAGTGTTTGTCCAGCAATCCGGCGATCGACTTGACGAATTCGAATGATTGATCGAAGGCAGTGGCGTCGGCACAGAGGTCCGCCAAGGCGTGTCCCCAGACGTGTTCGGCCCCATGGTTGTAAAGAAAGGCGACAACTGCCTTCTCTGCCGATTGCTGGGCTAGGAAACAGGCCAGAGCATGTCTTCCGTCCTCGGCGTTGGCTACCGCGGCATCAAGGTCGTGTTTTGACTGCACCAACCAGCTGCGCGGCACAATTTTCAGCGAGGAATAATCGGTCATGACGGTCCTTGAAGATTGTCGTTTGAATGGATTGGCGACCAGTTATCGAGGCTCAGTAAAGAGGGTCGCCGTATTGCTGCGCCCGGATCAACATTGGGTCCGATTCCGCCAATTCTAAGAATTCCGTTTCAGTATAGACGTGGAAGGTTGTGCCGACGGAAGGGCGCAGGTGCGTGACCCAGAAGTCGGACCGTCGATGGAACGGTTCGTCAGTTTCCTGAACCACGATCAACTCTAGGGTCGTATCGGGTTTGGTTGGTTCG
>JAAXHR010000006.1 GCA_012270805.1 Dehalococcoidia bacterium | reverse complement strand
AGCGCGATGATGGCTTCACCAGCGGCTACGGCTGCTGCTGCGCCTCCACTTGAACCGCCAGGTACGCGATTTTCACCCCAAGGGTTAACGACGGGAGCGAACGCAGAGTTTTCGTTCGACGAGCCCATTGCGAATTCGTCGAGGTTGCCTTTCCCGAGAATGATCGCTCCGGCGTCCTTGAGTCGGGAAACCACTGTTGCGTCGAACGGGGGGATATAGCCGTCGAGGATGCGCGAAGCGGCGGTGGTTCGGATGCCTTCGGTCGAGATGTTGTCTTTTATAAGAAACGGGATGCCAGTCAGGGCAGACGCAGTTCCGTTTTCGAAGTGCTGATCGGCGGCTTGGGCTTGGGCGATGACATCTTCCTCGTCGAGAACGGTAAGGAAGGCATGGATTCGAGGCTCGACTTTCTCGATGCGTTGGAGGTATGCGACTGCGACTTCGCTGGCGGTGGTTTCACCGTTTTCGTACTTGGCGCGCAGATCGCGCGCTGAGGTTTGGGTTTCGGATGCAACGCTCATTCGATTACCGGCCTAACGCGTACAAATTCGCCATCAACGAATGGAGCGTTTGCGAGTGTCCGATCGCGTTCTAACGGCGGCATCTCTTCGTCATCACGCATCACCGAGTGCGCATCTGTGGTGTGTCCGGTGGGCGGTACTCCCTCGGTGTCGAGTTCGGCCAACGTTTGAAAGTGGGCGAGGATGTCGGACAACTGTCGGCGCATAGTCTGCACTTCTTCATCGTCGATCCTTAATGCGGCTAGACGGGCGATGTGTTTCACGTCGTCGACGGACAGAATTTCGGAGTTCATATGGTCTGGTCGGGAGGATGTGAATGCAACTTGAGATTCTATATCTGGTTGAATCTCGGGAGTTTGCGGTAGCAGGGTTGCCGAAACGCGAAGTGTTTAGCGTAAACTTTTTATGTGCCGAATTCATCAGACATGCGCTCCTTTTACGTTGAGTAAGCGCCGTCGATACATCTTCGTCACGGGCGGCGTGACAAGCTCTCTAGGTAAGGGCATCGCCTGCGCATCTATCGGCCGAATGTTGAAGAATCGGGGTCTTAAGGTCACGATTCTCAAACTCGACCCGTATCTCAACGTTGATCCTGGCACGATGTCGCCTTTGGAGCACGGCGAGGTGTTTGTGACGGCGGATGGGAGCGAAACGGACCTCGACTTGGGTCACTACGAGCGTTTCTTGAACCAGGACTTTACGATCCTTTCGAACGTGACCGCTGGTCAGATCTACAACGAACTGCTGGACGAGGAGCGATTGGGAGCGGAGTTTCTGGGGCAGACGGTTCAAGTAGTGCCGCATCTGGTTAGCGCAGTTGCCAAGCGAATCGAGAAGCTCGGAGAATCGGAAGACGCAGATGTGGTCATCGTTGAGGTTGGCGGCACAGTCGGAGACATGGAGGC
>JAAXHR010000138.1 GCA_012270805.1 Dehalococcoidia bacterium | reverse complement strand
GCGGTAGGGACGAGCGCCTATCCAGCCACGTATCAGGTACTTCATGGCGAGAAAGGTTTTCTTTAGAGGTGAGGATCCCCGTCGAGCGGACGTCGCCACGTTACTGGATCTCGCCCATCAGAAGTCTAAAGCAAGCCGGCAGGCTCTGTTTTCGACGGTACGCGACCTATTCCTCGGCGGCGACGAAGACTTGAATGATCGGGAACGTGCGTTAATGGGGGACATTCTACGTCAGCTCATCGGTGATATGGAAACATCTGTGCGCAAGGATTTAGCGGAAAAACTGGCCACCTTTGAAGCGACTCCTCGTGCCCTTGCGGTTAGTCTCGCAAATGACAACATTGAAGTCGCGCATCCGATGTTATTACATTCGGAACTGCTGCGAGATGTGGACCTGATCGAGATTGTTCGGCATCGTACGCGGTCGCACCAGCTTGCGGTTGCGATGCGGAGGAATATCGGCGAGGACGTGCCCCAAGCGGTGGCGGACACTGGTGATCCGGATGTCATCACAGCCCTGCTACGGAACGAAGATGCAGCGATTTCCCGTAGTCTGATGGCGTATTTCGTCGAAGAGTCGAAACGCGTGAATAGTTTTCAGGATCCCTTAGTGCACCGCAGTGACTTGCCGAATGACTTGGCGCAGAAGATGTACTGGTGGGTTTCCGCAACCTTGCGCCAGCACATCCTTGAGAGTTTCGACGTTGATCCTACGGTAGTTGATGATGCGATCGATTCGGTTGTTGAAGGTGTCCTGCGTGCGGAGGAAAATTCGGCCCTCAACGGTGACGCGGCGGAACGAGCTGCTGAAGAACTCGCCAAACGCGGCAGGCTTGACGAAAATGTTTTACTCCACGCTTTGGGTCAGGGGGAAGTCGCTCTTTTCGAAGCAGCGTTGGCCAAGCTCTCGGGTTTGGCGATGAAAATGACACGGCGTTTGATTTATGAACCGGGAGGCGAGGGTCTTGCGGTGGCCTGTCGCTCGATAGGGCTATCTGCAACGACATTCCAAAAAATCTATCGGCTTACCCGGAGTGCGGATCCGACTCGGCAAGATGTCGATCAAGCGGATATCGATCGGGCATGCGATTTCTTTGGCCGCTTAAAAGTTGAAGATGCCAAGGCCGTGGTGGGGCGATGGACGCGCAATTCCGAGTACAATCGGGCAATCAAAAGCTTAGAAGGCACGTCATA
>JAAXHR010000336.1:1125-1409 GCA_012270805.1 Dehalococcoidia bacterium | reverse complement strand
GCTGGATTAACCTCGGTCCGAATCTCACGCCCGATGGACGACAACGAAACGATCAACATCCACCCCGAGCAGACCGAGCCGATGAACAAGTCTCGCGAAGACGATCACGGCAAGGACGTCATCGATCTCGACGGCATCTTCATCGAAGCCGGCGCCGACCCGCGCCTCGAAATACCCAACATGCTCGGACTCGACCTCAACCACGAGACCAGCGAAGTACACGTGGACCGCGGCCAACGAACCAGCATGTCCGGCATCTACGCCGCTGGAGACCTCACCGACGG
>JAAXHR010000336.1:0-1095 GCA_012270805.1 Dehalococcoidia bacterium | reverse complement strand
TCAGCATACGGATACGTCCTCGCCGGCGAACATCACTACGAAGCCGCTTAGCATCTCCATCCTCCCTCCCTCGATGGGAGAGTAAGGGTGATGGCGAGCCAAAAACATGAGAGCACCCATCAGCACGACATCCCAAGAGCGTCTGGTAACCGCACCCGACATCCCCCACGCCGAACCGCGACTCGGTACCGTCGCGGTTCTTTACACCAAACCCGAAACGGTAATCTCCGATTACGCCGACTTAATGGACCTGGCCGGATACCAAGACTCCCTCACACCAGACATCCCGACCCTCCTCAAAGTCAACATCTCCTGGCAGCATTACTATCCGGCCTGCTCAACCGCCCCTTGGCAGATCGAAGGCGTCGCCAACAAGCTCCGAGCCGACGGCTTTGACAACCTCACCGCTGCCCACAACGGCACCGTAGTGGTCGACCCAATCGAAGGCCGCGTCAAAAACAAACACGCCGCCGTAGAAGATCGCCTGAACATCCCCCACATCATCCTCGACACGCCCGAAATGGAGTGGGTCCGTTACAAGCCTGAAGCAAAGATGCTCGTACTAAATGACATCTACAAAGACGGCATCTACATACCCGAGATGCTCCTAGGCACCAACATCATCCAACTCCCGACCGTCAAAACCCACGTCTTCACTCAGATGACCGGCGCAATGAAGAACGCCTTCGGCGGACTCCTCCACCGATACCGTCACTGGACCCACGCCCAGATCCACGAGACACTCGTCGACCTCCTTCAGATCCAGCGCGAAATCCACAGCGGACTATTCGCCGTCATGGACGGCACCTTCGCCGGTGACGGACCCGGACCCCGCGCCATGCGCATCCACACCAAAAACATCATCCTCGCATCCGCCGACCAAGTAGCCATCGACGCCGTCGCCGCAAAACTCATGGGATTCGACCCCATGTCCATCCCCAAAATACGCATCGCCCACGAAATGGGACTAGGCATCGGCAACCCCAACGAAATACAACTCAAAGGCGACGACATCGTTAACGTCAAATGGAACTTCTCACCCGACGAAAACACCTTCGCCTCCCGCGGCCAGAAACTGATCTACTGGGGCCCCCT
>JAAXHR010000402.1 GCA_012270805.1 Dehalococcoidia bacterium | reverse complement strand
CTTCTTCGATGTGCGAGATGATCCGACGCGCGCGGTAATCGGATCCGAACGACCCGCTCAGGAAGTAGGGATAATCTTCGCCGACGACACGTTGGTTGCATGTGACCGCCCAACCAACCTCAGGGTTGCGAGACCTCGGTAGTTCACTGTCGGGGATGTAGCCCTGCCACTCGTTCTCGCCGGTCCAGCCCTCGACGGGTCCCCAACCGTTGACGGCATCGCGGATCGGGATGCGGCCTTTAAGCGCGTATCCGAAGTTGCCGTGGATGTCGGCGTACGGGTAGTTGTTGACGCGGTCGGTCCATCCGCTGAGAGCTTGCTCGAACTCGTCGGCGTTTTTGCATTTCATCGCGTCGAGCGCTGCATCAACCCACGGCGTCGCGTCGTTAGATCCTGGATCTGCGAGGGCAATGCCCCATCCAGAGTCAACGCTGCCGGAGATTATCGGGCCATGACGGGTTGCAACGACTTCAATCGTCTGAGGCGCGTCGCCCCGCACGCGAAGCTGTTGCTGTGATGTCTCGGCAACTAACCACTTGTCTTTGAACAGATACTCAACGCCATCTCCGTTACGCCTGAGCTGCTCGACGAAAAGGTCTTGCGTGTCTACTCCGCCATGGGTCATGCCCCACGCGACGTGGCGGTTGTGTGCGAAGTGCATGACCAGCGGCATGCCGGGAATGGAGTGTCCTAAGACATCGAACTCGTCGGTTCGCATGTGGATTTGGTAATAAACGTTAGGCACTTCCAAGCCGCGATGGGAGTCGCCGCCGACCATCGGGGTGCCGGAAGCCGTGAGGTCGCCAGAGACTGCCCAACCGTTGGAACCGCCATCGATTTCTCTAAGCGGTGCAGTGGCGTTGACAGCGGCTCGGAGCTCTTGTACCGCATTCTCTGCTGGTCCGTCGTAGACTACGCCTGGAGGGACGGTGAGGAACATGCCTTGCTGATAACCGGGCGATATCTTGGCCGCCTTCTGGGGTCCGATCTTGGCGGCAAGTTCGGCACGCCAGAGTTTCGATTGGAAGGAACCCTCGGCGCTGTTGCGCACCTTGTAGACAACGATGCAGTGCCATGGTTCCCAAGGTTCGGGCTGGGTACCGAGCAACTCGTATTCGTAGGGCAGGGAGTCATCAGAGCTGATGAACGCGTTGACGCCTTGGGCGTATGCGTCGAGTGCGGTTTTGGCGTCGCTGCTGCAGAGATCGTAGTCAGCGCGCGAAATCCATTCGAAGTTGCGACGGCGCATCAAGGCATCTTCGATCAACGCTGAAGGACCGAGATATTCGGCGACGCGGCCGAGGCAGCGCAGACGGTCGAAGTCCATTTGCCATAGACGGTCTTGGGCGGTGGCATAGCCTTGTGCGAAAAAGGCATCGTGGGCGTTTTCGGCGTAGATGTGAGGGATGCTCCAGCGGTCTCGGTAGATGGTCGCGCCAGTAACGATTGAGGCTGACGCAACGTTGGTGGTGAGATCGGGGAGAAGGTCTTGGAACATGGATTGCGGTTTCGAGGTTGGGTGCGGATCGACGCGTCTTTGG
>JAAXHR010000203.1 GCA_012270805.1 Dehalococcoidia bacterium | reverse complement strand
GACCACCGACCTCGCGGCCTTCCGAGCATCAACATCCGATTCGGCACCTTCAACCACAGCCGTGATCAGGTGTCTTGCACCCTCACCATCTCGCGCCAACTCAATCGCCAAATAGCGATTTACATATTTCACCGCACTCGCAAACCGTTCTGAATCCTTATCGCCGCCCGCGACTCGAGGGCTGCCGGACGCACCATTCGCAAGAAGTGCGACTGTATCGTTGGTGCTCTGGTCACCGTCAATGTCGATCTGGTTGAAACTCACCGTCACAGCATCGGAAAGCGTCGATTGGAGGAACGACTGTTCAACATCTGCGTCGGTTGAGATGAAACAGAGCATCGTTGCCATGTTGGGGTGTATCATTCCTGCACCCTTAGCGCACCCTCCGACCGTAACCTTCGACCCATCGCTAGCTTCGTACCGCACCGCAATGTGCTTCGGGTGTGTATCAGTGGTCATGATCGCTTTTGCGAACTCTAGACCCGCGTCATCCCCATCTCGCACATCGATCCGCGGGGCGTGGTCTCGGATCAGATTCATCGGAAGCTCAACACCGATTACACCGGTAGATGCCACTAAAACCTCCTCTGCCTCCACTCCTAGCTGCTCCGCACCTATCGCAGCCGCGTCCCGAGCGTCGATCAGCCCCTGCTCACCGACCGAACAGTTGGCACAACCACTGTTCGCTATAACAGCCCGCGCACTGCCTCGACCAACCACACTTCTCGACACTTCGACCGACGGCGACACGATGCTGTTCCGAGTGAATGTCCCAGCAACCGCACAGTCTAGCTCCGAATACAGAAGCCCCAGATCATATTTATCCTCGCCCGGGGTTTTGATGCCAGCAAATACGCCGCCAGCGTGAAATCCAAGGGCGGATGCGACTCCGCCGCCATCGACTATCGTCAGATCTGTATCGTTTGACATGTCTCGCTTCTCTGCCGACATCGGTGATCGCACCGTCGGCCCTAACCTGTTCCAATCGGCAGGCGAAATTAGCCCATGCAATAGACTTTATAAGAGAGAGCCTTGATTCTGGATCGGCTCCAATTTCAATGGAGATTATCCATATGCTCGAAACTCACAAAGCCGATGTTTTGGTCGCAGGTCAAGGCGCCGCCGCATTTGCCGCCGCCTTGTACTCCGCAAGATACCAACTCGACACCATCATCGCATCCGAATCCTTCGGCGGCGAAACCGCAATCGGCGGATTGATCGAAAACTATCCCGGAACTCCAGACATCGACGGCTTCGACCTCATGCTCAAGTTTAAGGAGCAGGTCGACAAACTCGAAGTCCCGACAATTTCACGCAATCTAGAATCCGTTGAACCAAACAATGGTCGCTTCATCTGCACACTCGGCGGCGGTGACATCGTAGATGCCGGCTCCGTCATCCTATGCGTCGGACGAGAACGCCGAACCCTCGGACTACCCATGGAAGAGGAGTGGACCGGAAAAGGCGTCTCATACTGCTCCACGTGCGACGCGCC
>JAAXHR010000037.1 GCA_012270805.1 Dehalococcoidia bacterium | reverse complement strand
ATGGCGACGGTGAATTTCTACCGATTGGAGCATTCGATTGCTTCGATCCCTGCTTATAACGCAATGCTTGAGGAGCCGATAGATTTCCACGGTCAGTATGTGAAGGTGTCCGGAAAGCCGGGTCTGGGAGTTGATGTGAGCATGGATGCGATTGAGAAGTATCGGCATCCGGATTGGGATGTTGCCTGAACCGCTGATTTTTATGATGTGCTGTGATTGCCCGTCCCCACCCGGGCATACCCCGCTCGCGCCCCTTTCGTCCAGCGAAAGGGGCATGCCGGCATCCGTCCCAGCGCCTAAGGATTCCGGCTTTCGCCGGAATGGAGGCGATTTTGTGAAGATCTTGTTCTGATGCAGCAGAAGCTGGCAGAACGTAGTCCGTTCTTCTACGGGTGGTGGGTTCTCGGCGCGGCTGGGACGGCGAATTTCGCGCGCAACGCGGCGGCTAGTCTCACGATCTCGGTCTTCATCTACCCGCTATCGGAGGAGTTGGGTTGGAGCCGGACTCTTATCGCCGGCGCGGCCGCGGCTGGAGGTTTGGTAGCGACGTTTACTTCGCCGATCATCGGTCGAATGATCGATCGGTATGGTGCGCGGGCGGTTCTGACTGCCAGCATCGTGGTGTTATGTATCTCGACATTCGCCTTGGCATGGTCGGATGTGAGTCTGACGGTGATGGGAGTGACGATACCCTGGGTGTTTTACATCGCATACGGGACGGGCCGCGTGATATTCGCGAGTCCGGTACAGATCGGGACATCAGTGGTTGTGTCGAGGTGGTTCATTCGGATGCGGGGACGGACGAACGGGGTACTGGGACTGTCGCACTCAGCCGGGATGGTGCTGTTTCCGCTTATTGCTTCGATTGTGATCGCGCAGAGCGGTTGGCGGGATGCTTGGTACGTGTTGAGCGTTGTGGTGTTCGTGGTTGCGTTGCTGCCTGTGGCGTTGCTGATATCGGAGCAGCCGGAAGATTTGGGATTGCGCCCCGACGGCGACGAAGAGGATGAAGATGATGCCGATAGCACCCAAGGCGCTGAGACAAAGTCGGAGGTTGTGGAAGAGCCGAATTGGACATCGAGCGATGCGATGCGGACACCTGCGCTTTGGTTGCTGGCGTTGGCGACGGGGATGATGTTCTTCATGCGCGCAGGGTCGAACACTCACGCCGCGGCGTTCTTTCAGGACCAAGGGTTAGGAGCTTTGACAGCGGGTGTGAGTATCAGTCTCAATGCGATCTTTCTGGGTATCAGCAGTCTGTTTTGGGGTCGGATCGTTGAGAAAGTGCCGGCACGGTTCGTGATGGCGGCGGTTGCTCTGAACTTGGCGGTCGGGGCGTTCCTGTTCACGTTGACTGATACGGCCGTTGAGGCGTTGGCCTTCTCGGCGTTCTTCGGGTTTGGGCTCGGTGGAATGTTGGTGGTGCCCCCAGTGGCATACGCGGACTATTTTGGTAGGCCTGCTCTGGGCACGATACGGGGTGTCACAGAGCCGTTTACGACTTTGGGTCAAGCAGTGGGAGTGATGATCCCGGGTCTGATTTTTGATTTTGTGAGTGGCGCTAGCTACTTGCCGTTCTTCTTCGGTGCTGGCGTCGTGGGGATAGCGGCCGCGGTGTTGTCGTTGTTTGCGGTGAAGCCGCGGTGATTCGAACCGGGATTTGAAAGATTTTAAGGATTGGAATGATGGGTGTTGCCCCCTTTGGCTTCGCCATTTCCCCCGCGAGTGGGGGAAACCCGGTCTGTCGTGCTTCTGGATTCCTGCCTTCGCAGGAATGACGGGCTGAGTAACATGGGGGCAGGAGTTGCACGATGAAGATAACGGATATCAACGCGTATGTAGTGACGCCTCCGGGCCATAGCTATGGCGGACCGAACGAACGGCAGTGGACGTTCGTGAAGATTGATACGGACGAGGGGATTCACGGCTGGGGCGAATGTACGAACTATCCGGGCGGCGGGAGTTTTTTGACAGCTCGGGCGGTGTTGGCGATGAAGGAGGTGCTGATCGGGGAGGATCCGATGAACATCGAGCCGTTATGGCATCGGCTGTTCCGTCGCTACACCTACATGAGCTCGCGCGGGTTCGCATCGACGGCGATCAGTGGCATCGACATCGCGCTGTGGGACATCAAAGGCAAGGCGTTGGGAGTGCCGCTGTATGAGTTGCTGGGTGGGAAGTTTCGCGACGAGGTGAGACTCTATGCCAACGGGTGGTTCACTGGAGCTACGACACCGGAGGACTACTTCCAAGCGGCGAAGAAGGTTGCAGCGGTGGGGCACGAGGCGATGAAGTTGGATCCGTTTAACGAAATGGTCCCAGTTCACACCAAGTTCACAGATGGCGTTATTTCACACGCGGGTGAGGAACTGGGTTACGACATCGTGCGAGCGGTACGCGAGGCGATTGGCCCGAAACCGGAGATCTTGATAGATGCACACGGCAACTTCAACGTGCCGACTGCGATCCGCTTAGCCAATACGCTGCATGAGCAGTCGAATATCGAGTGGTTCGAGGAGCCGTTGCCGCAGGAGAGTTTCGACGCCTTAGAGACGGTTCGTCGGAACACGGTTCCGAATATCTGTGTCGGCGAGCGTCTTTACACGCGCTGGGACTTTCTCCCCATATTCCGCCGCAAGCTCGCCAACTACATCATGCCGGATAT